>NBLI01000098.1 GCA_002084535.1 Candidatus Zhuqueibacterota bacterium 4572_119 | reverse complement strand
CAATTTCAAGTGTGCGACATCTTGAATACTCCCATAAATGCGGTGTTACGTTTTATTGTTTTTTATGCCGCTGCTTTATCCTCCTATTTTATCGACTGTTGAAACAAAATATTTGTCCTGGATCATCTTAAAACAGCTGGTAGTTTTGTGGCTTTAACGTAAAACCGAAATCTTTATTTGAGGTGTTACTGTGAAGAAAATTTTTACTTGATTATTTCTTTGCTGAATGCTATATTTATACCCTTATTGAAACACCATTTACTTCCTTAATCAAAACTTACTTTTTCGGGAGAATTAATTTGCAGACTGATTATTCCACAATAAATGATTCGTATGAAATGACAGTAACTTTGCTGAGTATTTCTTACCTGTATGGGGATTACGCGATCCCCTACCATTTTATGAACTCAAATTCCCAGGTTTATTTATCCGCGCAAAAGGGAGATATTATTGCTCTTCAAAAATTTGCTTCACGAAACTGGATAGACTTCGATGTGCTGAGCGATAAACAAAAGCAGGAAATAAAAGAAAACTATGAAAAAATCAAAAACAAATATGGTGATAAATTAAAAAACAAACCGGCGCCGCTTCCATTGGAATTTTTAAACGATCTTGGGGAAAGAGCTATGAGCCTTGGTCGATACATGGACGCTCACTCAGCCTTTAAGGACAGTGGAGAGCTGGAAAAAAAAGCGAATCAATTAATAGTAGAAGCCATTCATATTTTAGAATCGAAAGAAATTAATGACAGTGATTCGCCCTTAGAAATATTAGAGACTAAAATTGCCAAAACCGTGGAATTAGTATTTCAAGCCGTAAAATTGAAAAATCCCTTCAGCGGTCAATATCAAAAACTTGGTACAGATCTGCATTACGAAGATGCTGAATCCCTGCGCAAATTTAAAAAATATATCGACCAGAGCCTATTCAAAGAAATTATCGAATTTTGTATTCAATTTTTGCTCGATGATAAAAACATTTATGGAAAAATTTCCCCGGCTTTATCATCAGGAAAAATCAGGCGATTATTTTTAAAAACGCTGGCGATTAAACTTTCGGCTGGTAAGGAAAATTTTCAAACTTTTGTCAATAATTACCAGCACGCTGTTAAAAATTTACAAGCTGCGAAAAGCGAGCAAGATTTTCTTGAGGTTCAAAAAACTCTGCTGGGAAGATTTACCGGCAAAAACCATTACATTCAATATTTACGAGAACTTTCTCTTGAGCATCCGATCAGCGTACTGCTGGTTTCAACCGAAACAACCCCTGAAAATCAGCATTATATTGCACCGCTAATATTAAAATCAGGAATATCATTATTGGACTTTTTAGAATTGAGTTCTTAAAGGACTCTGCTCTAAAAAAGGACTAACGTCACAAATTTTTTGGAATTATGTAGTCCCCATCCTAAACGATGGGATCCGTCATAACATATAACTTAATTAATTATGAGTCCATTCTAAAAACCAGGAATTTTAAGTTTTTCATAAATCATAGTGCTATAACTTCAATATAAACAGTTTTTCTTTTGATTGTAAAATACCTAATTTTTACCTTTTTAGAGTTGACTCAATTATAATTGACTAACTCCGCCATTCATGGCGGAGAAAAGATCAAATCCCAATCAGAGGGTGAAAGCCCTTTAAAGTTTTTTGAGTGAACTCATAAATATATTCCAAATTTTCCATTACTTAAACCGATTTTAAATTTAATTAAGGAATTCAGCATTGCTGTTTTCCTTTTTATTTACAGGAAAGCGAATCACAGGTGGAAATAAATAAGAAAACTTTTTATCTCGGAATCGATATCGGGGCTGTCAGCGTTAAAACCTGCTTGCTCTCTCATGCGGATAATCTACCAATTTTAAAAAATATTCTCGACCAAAACAACACACTCTTTCTGCCTGAATTTATGACACATTTGGCTGATAAATCACCTGTCGTACTTCTGCTGTCAAAATATCAAAGGGTAAAAGGGGAGCCGCTCCAGGCTGGTTTGAATTTACTTTACCCAATGATAAACAAGCTGCCCGGAGAGCACAACATCCTTTGTGCTGCCACCGGTTCTAATGGCAAAGTAATTTCACAATTTTTGGATATTCCGTACCAAAATGAATTTCAGTCAATCGCTCGCAGCATGGGATTGCTTCACCCTGAGGTTCGCACGATATTGGAAATGGGCGGAGATACTTCTAAATATATTTTACTGGACACCCATTCAGCAGACGGGTTTGCTGGAATTTCAGATTACGAAGTAAACGGCGATTGTGCTGCCGGCACGGGCTCCTTCCTGGATCAGCAAGCGACCAGACTTTTATATAAAATTGAAGACATTGGTGATATTGTTGCCGGCGCTGGAAAAGCTGCCAACATTGCCGGCCGGTGTTCCGTGTTCGCTAAATCGGACATGATTCATGCCCAGCAAAAAGGCTTTCAACCGCCGGAAATATTAAAAGGATTGTGCCAGGCAGTAGTCAGAAATTTCAAAGGCACTATTGTCAAAGGAAAGGAAATCATCCCCCCGATTGCTTTTATCGGTGGAGTTTCAGCCAATAAGGGAATTATCAACGCATTAACAGAGATTTTTAAAGTTAAAGAAAGCGACCTGGTAATCCCCAAATTTTATACAGGCATGGGTGCAATCGGCGCTGCTCTGCAATCCTTGCAAGATCACAACATTACTAAAGTTGAAAAGTTTCGTTCAAATATTCATGTACCGCACCGATCATCACAAGCCTTTGAAACCGTTCGGCAAATTCAGCGGGACAAATTGATTCTGCTCAAACACCTGGAAAAACCTTATCAAAAGAAAACTAACAATCCAAAAACTGTTACCTTTCTTGGTATTGACATTGGTTCGGTAACAACCAAGTTAGCAATTATCGATCAATCAGGAAACCTGATTAAAGGAATATACACAAAAACTCAGGCGCGCCCTATCGAAGTCGTAAAAACTGGTCTCCGTGAAATTGAGATGGAGTTAGGTGATCAAATTGAAATTTCCGGAGTTGGGACCACAGGTTCAGGTCGTGAATTGATTGGTGAATTAGTTGGCGCGGACATTATCAAAGATGAAATAACCGCTCACAAAACCGGATCTATGTTTATCAGCAGTACCCATACCAAAAGCAAAGTTGATACGATATTTGACATTGGAGGTCAGGACTCAAAATATATTTCCATCGAAAATGGTGTTGTTGTAGATTTTACCATGAATGAAGCCTGTGCTGCCGGTACAGGTTCTTTTCTCGAGGAGCAAGCCGAAAAATTGGGAATCAGCATTAAAAATGAATTCGCGAAACTGGCTTTTCAATCACAAAATCCTATTCGGCTTGGAGAACGCTGTACTGTTTTTATGGAAAAAGAAATCACACCTTTTTTGCAGCAAGGCGCGCAAAAAAAAGACATTGTTGCCGGGTTAGCTTATTCAATTGTTTACAATTACCTGAACCGCGTAGTCCGGGGAAGAAAAATTGGAGATTTTATTTACTTTCAAGGCGGAACAGCGTACAATGAAGCTGTTGCCGCGGCTTTTGCAACAGTGCTAAAAAAAGAAATTATCGTCCCGCCGCACAACGGTATCCTGGGCGCTATCGGAGCTGCGTTATTAGCGCAGGAAGAATCCACCCGCAATAAAAAATCAACACAATTCCGTGGTTTTAATCTTGACAATATTAAATACACGCTCAGATCATTTACATGCAAAGGGTGCACAAATTTCTGTGACATTCAGGAATTTAATGTTGAAGGAAAAAAAACTTACTGGGGAGATAAATGTTCCGAGCGGTATCGCAAGGAAATAAAGGTGTCACGCAAGCCAGTAATTCCCGATCTTTTAAAAAAACGGGAAGAATTATTAATGGAAACTTATGGCGGAGAGAAAAACAATGCTTTAACAATTGGCATTCCCAGAGCGATGTATTTCTACGACCAATTTCCGTTTTGGAATACATATTTTAAAGAACTTGGGGCCAATGTCGTGCTGTCAGATGAAACAAACAGGGCCATCGTTAATGCTGGCGTGGAAAGCCGCGTAGCAGAGCCATGTTTTCCAATCACGGTCGCTCACGGACACATTTCAAATCTGATCGATAAAGAGGTTGACTTCATATTTATTCCTAACGTCATCGACGCCGAATCAAATGAAAAAACAAATTCCTTTTATTGTCCCTGGGGTCAGACTTTGTGTTTTGTTATTTTATCAACTCCCAGATTTATGCCTTACAAAGAAAAAATCCTCTACCCAAATATACGATACAGGATTGGAAAGCACGATGTTAAAAAAGAATACCATCCAATCGCCAGAAAATTAGGCTTCTCAACAAAAAAAAGCGACCGCGCCATTGAGCTCGCTTATGACGCATGGTACTCTTTTTCAAACAATTTAAGAAAAATTGGTAAAGACGCTATAGAAACCTTGACATCCAGCAATGAGATGGGATTAATTTTGCTCGGACGTCCGTATAATATTTATGATAAGATTATTAACCTGAACATCCCTGAAAAATTAATTAATCATTATGGGCTAAATGTTATCCCTCTTGACTTTTTAACACCCGATGAACAGGACATCACTGAAATAAATGCCAATATGTTTTGGAATTATGGTCAGAAAATTATTAAAACAGCAAAATGGACACAGCAACATGAAAACTTCCACCTGATCTATATTACCAATTTCAAATGTGGCCCCGACTCATATATTAAACATTATATTGGTGAAGCATCGGGCAAACCTCATTTAACCATTCAATTTGATGAACACGGTAATGATGCCGGGATTGTTACACGCTGTGAAGCATATTTGGATAGTAAGGGATTTTTGAGATAATTTAACTGAAGCTATAAAAAGTGAGCTTTGTAGCAGAGATTCCGATTAATAAAAATGAGGTGCTTTAAAAAGCACCTCATTATCCCCCTTCTAAACTCTCAAATTCAACAATCATTTTCCCTCTATTATTTTTGTTTTGGGTTCAAATTGAATCGCAATTATTTAAGCAGCCGAGATTTTAAGAAATGGATTTTTTACATTATACTCATCAACCAATTCTTTGTAATCGTCAAACCAATATGCTGTTGGATTGCTTCTAACAACCATAAATTTTGACTTTTGCGAAGGATCAGCCGCACGATGGTAGCGCATAAAAACCAGGTTTTCTGTTTTGCCAACGATTTCTATTTTGCCGGAATTATGAGACATTACAAATCGCGCGCGTTTTCCTAATCCGGATGTCCTCATTCTTGCTTGTTCAAAAATCTCATAAGCTTTTTCCAGTCTGACAGAATAAGTTAAATTGCCCAATGTCGGGCGGCATTGGAAAACATAATAAGGAGGCACACCCATGTAAGACAATATTCTGAACAACTCCGATAGAACATCAGGGTCGTCGTTCACGCCTTTTATCAATGGTGTTTGATTAACTATCATCGCGCCTGCCTTATGCAGCATGTTTATCGCGCTTTTTGAATATTCTGTCAATTCAGCCGGATGATTGAAGTGCGCCATGATATAGATTTTTTTATCTTTGGTGCTGTATTTTTCAATCATCTTCACAAGACCTTCATCATTCAGAACCCTGAACGGATTAAAAGCTATCATTTTTGAGCCAATGCGAATGATTTGGACATGATCAATTTCTCTCAACTGGCGAATGATGTTTTCCAGCCTATTTGTCGAGAGTAATAAAGGATCACCTCCGGTTAACAAAATATTGGTGATTTTTTTATGGTTGCGAATATAATCAATTGCCGGACCAATATCCGTTACTGTCTCATCGTTATTTTCCATGAAAATTCTCTTCCGGAAACAAAAGCGGCAAAATCCACCGCACATGTGGTTGACAAGGAGCAAAGCAGTGTATTCATATTTATGCTCCAACCCCGGCACCTTTGTATAAGCCTTTTCATTGGAAGGATCGAGTTGTCCCCATTCTTTCAGTTCTCCGACGTCCGGGAGGATAATCCGGCGAATGGGATCATTGGGATCGTCCCAGTCTATTAATGATAAATAATAAGTATTTGCACGCATTGCAAATTTATCACAAACAGGCTTTAAACGATCTTTTTCTTTTTGGGAAAATTGTGGAATTTTTTCGAGCGTTCTTATATACTTGGGATTTCTTGTCATAAGACTCCTTTCGTGTTTTGTGAATTTTCCAATTTTTTCTAACTCAGATTGAGCACGCGATCTGATGAAGGTAATGCTATGCAGATTTTCCGAAGAATAGGTTCAATATCATTAGCTATATAATATATCAATTTTCCATATATGAAGCAAGTTATTTTTAATTTTCTTTTCGAAACAAACGCCTTAAAACCCTATTTTATTTATTGTTAGTAATATACATTTGTAACCGATCACAGGGTATTAAGATTATTTTTTTTGACAGGATAACAGGATATTCTGGATTTACAGGATTAAATTGAGTAACATAATTACAAAATTTGAATAACTTGCAAAATCAATCTACTTTAAATC
>NBLI01000097.1 GCA_002084535.1 Candidatus Zhuqueibacterota bacterium 4572_119 | reverse complement strand
ATATTCTTTCCCGTGGATCGCCATTAATCCTTTTTGTTTAATTTCCTTGAGAGAGCCGATTTCAATTAAATCTTTAAATTTTATGACTTCAGCTTTAATAAATCCAGCTTCAAAATCGGTATGAACTTTTGCGGCTGCTTTTTGGACAACCGTCCCCTCTGGAATTGTCCAGGCGTGAGCCTCATTTTCATTAGCGGTAAAAAACGTTATAAGATTTAATACTGAATATCCTGCGCGTACAATTTTGTTCAGGCTCAATTCATCAAGCCCCCATTCTGATAAAAATTCTATTTGGCTTTCTTTATCCAACTGGGAAATTTCTTCCTGAACTTTACCGCAAATTTTAGTACATGGTTCCCCTCTCCCTTCCGCGTATTTTTGAAGAGAGTCCACGTATTTATTATTTTCAACATCACACTCATCAATGTTGGCGATGTAAATCGCTGGCTTGATTGTTAACAGGTTCATATCCCTGATCAAACCTTTTACCGCAGTAGCTAATTCCATCTTTTTTAGCGGAATTCCCATTTCAAGTTGTTGCTTGATCTCATTTAAATTTCCTAATTGGTCTTTTAATTTTGGATCACCTGATTTCACTGCCTGCTGTAATTTTGAAAGACTCCGTTCTACAATTTCCAAATCCTTTAAAATCAATTCTGTTAAAACAACCTCAACATCATCCACCGGGTTCAATTCGCTGCTTGTGTGAGCGACATTTTTATCTTCAAAACAGCGAACAACATGAGCAACCGCATCTACCCCTTGAATATGGTTGAGAAATTGATTTCCCAATCCCTCACCCTGGCTCGCTCCTTTTACCAATCCGGCAATATCGATGAATTCCAGTGTTGTATGAGTAGTTTTCGCGGAGCCAACAATTTCACTAACTTTGTCCAGCCGTTCATCCTGCAGAGTAACGATGCCAACATTGGGATCAATAGTACAAAACGGATAATTTGAAGCGTCAACCTGTTGCGCTGTCAGCGCGTTAAAAATTGTTGATTTTCCAACATTTGGCAGACCAATTAAGCCACATTTAAACCCCATATTTACTCCCCTCATTAAACAACATGTTTGTAAACCGACCACTGATAATAAATATTAGTAACTTCAAATCCGGTAAAGTTAGAATTAAATCAGCTTCTATCCCAACCTCGACCGATTCTTTATCACCTGCACCTACTGAATAATTTCAAAATCCAACTGTTCTTCTTTTGTAAAAAGCTTACGATAAAATAAATAGAGTATAGTAATGCAGGAAATCGTCACAGACGTTGCCAGCATGTACATTATAATTATTTGATACCTCACCGACTGCTCCGGCGCGACGCCACCAATAATCTGACCTGTCATCATGCCGGGAAGCTGCACAATGCCCACCACCATCATCGCGTTAATTGTCGGCATCATTGCTGCTCGGGCTGCCTCGCTTAAAATTGGTCTTATCGCGCAAAATGGAGATGCCCCCAGCGACAAAGCAGCCTCTATCTCTAAACGCCGATTTTTCGTTTCCCCAATTAACCGGTCGATCGCCAAAGCAGCAGCATTCATGGCATTACCAAGCATCATACCGCTCACAGGAATTAGGTATTGAGGTTCATACCAGGGGCTGGCGCGCAAAATCAGGATTATTAAAGCCGCGACCGCAATCCCGGCACCAAGAAAAATGGATAACGAAACTATTGGGAACAAACCAGCAATTTTTACCTTTTGCCGTTTTACCGCGTTATGCCCGGCGATAAGTGCCATAATAAAAATCATTAACAAAATGAAATACCATTTATTTAAATTAAAAATATATTTTAAGACATAGCCGATAATCATTAATTGAACAAATGTACGAATCGTACCAATAATAATTTCTTTGGCGATGCCAAGCTTCGATCAGCGCCATCAATAAATCTGTGTAACTCAGTGAAATGTAATCCATTTAAAGCTCCCCGCGGATAAATTTCTTCGCCACCTCTGTTCCGGGATTATCAAAAAAAGAGTCGATGCTATTTTTCTCCACAATTTTGCCGTCAACCAGTAAACAAATCCTGTCGCCAATTCTTTTGGCATGATCCATAATATGAGTTACCATAACAATATTGATACCTGTTTGGTCGTTAATTTTTCTGAACAAATCTAATAATTTATTCGCTGCCGACGGATCAAGAGCGGAAGTTGGTTCGTCCAATAAAAGAACTTTTGGCTCATTTGCCAAAGCCCGTGCCAGGGAAACCCTTTGCTGCTGACCCTGGGAAAGCTTATCCACTTCCCGAAAAATGCTGATATCACTTAAATTCACCATTTTTAAAATTCGCGAGATATTTAAATCACTAACTTTTCTTGTGCGAAGCCTTGGACCAAACAGAACATTTTCAAAAATCGTCCCGGGGAAAAGAGCCGAAGATTGAAAAACCATGCCAATATCTTTCCTAAGCTCCCGCGGGGGAATTGAATCATAATTTATACCATTGTAATAAATTTTTCCCCTTGTTGGCGATTCCAATTTATTTAGCATTCGCAGTAAAGTCGTTTTACCACTTCCCGAAGGTCCCAAAACAATTTGGATGCATGAACCATTTAACTCAAGATTAATATCTGATAAAATGGTTAATTCAACATCAGTTCCATCCTCTGACCTGACGGTTTTATTTTTCCATAAATTTTTTATTTCTATTTTCATTTCCATCTGTATACTTCCATCACAAATCTTATTTTTTTTACTCAGCCGAACTTCTAAATCTGAATTCGGTTTTTTTAAAATAAGATATAATAAGGCTGATCCACTATAAAATCAAAGCTGTGCTTTATTTCTCATCAGAATTTTGTTTTTTATTATCTTCCTCTTTAAGCAATTCAGACATTTCCTGTAACTTTTCATCAACAGCCATGAAAACTGAATCAGGAGTAAATTTTCCACTTTTCAATCTTTTACCGGCTTTTACTCCAGTTAAAATTTCAATCCCCTCTTCAATTGTGGAAACTGGATAAATATGAAATTTACCATCTTTAACAGCATCTATAACCCGGTCATCCAAAACTAAATTTTTCACATTTGTTTTGGGTATTAAAACACCCTGCTGTCCGGTCAGTCCTTTTAAATTACAAATATCAAAGAAGCCCTCGATTTTATACTTGGCGCCGCCAATGGGCTGAATTTCTCCAAACTGGTTCACCGATCCGGTTACAGCGAGTCCCTGTTTAATGGGATAACCAGAAAGGCTTGACAGTAGCGCGTAAAGTTCTGTTGAAGACGCGCTGTCGCCATCAATGGCATTATAGCTTTGTTCAAAAGTTATGCTGGCAGACATGGATATTTTTCTATCAGTACCAAACCTGCCATTGAGGTAGCCGGATAAAATCAGAACACCTTTATCATGTAGCGGACCTGTCATTTTTGCCTCGCGGTCGATGGCAATGACGCCGTCTTGTCCAAGAAACGTCCGCGCGGTTATTCTTGAAGGCTTGCCCATTTCGTAATCTCCCAGATTGAGTACGGCAAGTCCATTCACTTCGCCAATTTTTTCACCGGTTAAATTTATAAATATTGTGCCATCGGAAATCATCTCCTGAACCAGGGACTCATAGTGATTCAATCTGTTTTTCTTGCTTTTTAATGCTTTGCTAATATCTGAACGGGTTATAACAGAACTGCCATTTTTTTCCGCCCAGTAATTGGCTTCAACCAGTAAATCGCGAATTCTGGTAAACCTTGTGGACAGCTTTTTTTGATTCCCGGACAATCCGACTCCAAACTCAATCATACTGCTTACAGCGTCACTATTCAAATGAAGAAGCTTTTCTTGTTCACAATGTTTGCTGATGTATCGAGCGTAATTTAGCATATTTTTTTTTGTTAAATCCATTTCAGTACCAAATTCCGCCTTTATTTTAAATAGCTTGGCAAATTCTTCATCATAGGAAAGAAGCCCGTAATAAATCTGCGGATTGCCGATTAAAATAATTTTTACTTCAAGTGGGATACTTTCCGGTTCCAATGTTTTCACGCTCACATGACTGTATTCTTCGCTCAGATCGGTTATTGTAACCTCACGGTTTTTTATTGACCTCTTTAAACCGTGCCACGCCATTGGTGATTGCATCAATTGAGCAGCTTCAATAATCAAAAATCCACCATTAGCTTTATGCAGCGATCCCGGTCTAACCATTGTAAAATCCGTGATCAATGTACCCATTTGCGAAATGCGGTCGATTCGCCCAATGAGGTTATTGTAAGTGGGATTATTTTCAATTATCACGGGTGTGCCCCCGGAGTCACTATTATCGACAATTAAATTTATCCGAAAACGTTTAAAATCAGGCGCGGCAGTAACTTCTCCTAACTCAATGACACCTTGCTTCTCTTTCCCTTGTTCCAAAGGAAAAAGATTTTCAGCATTCACCAAGATATCTTCCTCAACATTTTTTAAATATTTTAAAATTGAATGATTTTCTTGAAATTCTTCACGAATCCTGCTTATCGGTCCTTCGATGACGATCCAAATAATGTTCCTTTGATGTTTCTCAAGTTTCTCCCGTGTTTGTTGTTCTAATTTCTGCGCGATTTTCAACTCTTCATTAATATCATTTTGAAGCGCCTGTCCCTCCTGCTCCATTTTTTCTTTTTCTTCGGGAGGCAAAGCTTCGATCTGTTCAGCAGTAAGTGGCTTACCTTCGCGCAATGGCACCAACACCAAACCAGTGGCAACTTTTCTCAAAGTAAATCCTTTTTCCCTGACCCTGTTTTCCAGGTTGAGCAGCCTTTGGCTTTGTTTCTTTTGAGATTTTTCAACAATGTCTTGTTTCTGTTTTTGAAAATCCTCTGACATTAAGACGCCTGGAATATCATGACTCAATTGTGCCACAAACCTATCCATACTTCGCTCGAGGACTCTGCCTTTACCAGGCGCCAATTTTATGGCACAGGGTTTATCCGGATTTTTAAAATTATAAACATAACACCAATCACACGGCGTTTCCATTTGCTTTGCGCGATTGATAACCGCTTCTTTTATGGTGGAGCTTCTGCCAGCGCCAACCGGACCAACCACAAAAATGTTGTAACCAAAATTTTTTATATGCACGCCCATATCGATGGCAGCGACAGCTCTATCCTGACCAACGATATCCGATAATGGTTTTAGCTCTTTTGTTGTTTTAAATTTAAATTGAGATGGATCGCAAAAATAGCGGAGCTTATTGTGGGAAAGTTCTTTGATTTGAGCAGCCATTGAACAGTCTCCTTCAATTTTGGGGAAGATAAAATTAGTTCGCTCAAAACAAAGATAGGAGCCAAATTCAGCTCCTATCATTATTTTTTTATATCATTTTTTCATCGCTGATTAATTAAAAAATTTAGCGTTTTTGTCAATAAATTCATGCTTATCTTCTGGCAATTCTTCCTCTTCATAAATTGATTCGGAAGGACATTCATCAATACAAGTACCGCAATCAATACATTCTTCCGGATCGATAAAATATTGATCCTCACCTTCTTTGATACATTCAGACGGACAAACTTCCACACATGAGCCACATAAGGTACATGTATCAATAATTACATGAGCCACTACAAACCTCCATAACTTTAATGATTTTATTTAGTAAAATTATCAACTTAATAAGCAATTATACAAATTTTTCAGTTAAAAATCAAGCGAAAATACAAAGGCGATTTCACACAAAAAAACTATTTAAATATATCAAAATATTCACTTGACATAAGATCAATTTTTTTGTATATTTATCGTGTTAAAATTTTCATTTATACAGGAACGGTTGATAATGTTTCCTTTTAGGTTATCTTTCCTGTTTTCCAAAAATGGAAATCCCGGAAACTTCATCTATGTTTTAAGCGTTCTATAATTCCCATCACCGCAAAAAACTATTATAGAATTTACAGAAATATTCCAATTTTTCACAGCATTCAATTTCCAATTCATCAAAATAAAAACGGATTTTAAAAAATTCAAATGAAATCACACAAGATAGCATTAGGTTCTGATCATTCTGGTTATGAACTTAAAGAAAAGATAAAACAATACCTTGAAGAAAGTGGTCATAATGTTTTTGATTGCGGCACATTTTCAACTGACGCTGTTGATTATCCAGCTATCGCGCTTAAAGTTGCCAATCTAATATCAGAGAAAAAATACGAAAAAGGAATCATTATCGATGGCGCTGGTATTGGGTCTGCTATGGCAGCCAACAAAGTTGACGGTGTCCGCGCGGCTCTTTGCTACGATGTATCAACCGCACGTAACAGCCGCGAACATAATGATGCCAATGTGCTAACACTTGGCGCCGGATTAATCGGTTTTGCCTTAGCCAAACAGATCGTGGATATTTGGCTGTCAACTGATTGCACTGTGGACAGGCATTTGCGCAGGGTAAAAATGATCGAAGACATTGAAAAAAAGCAATTGGATATAACCACTCAATTTAAAGAAAACGCAGCAAGTTTAGGAGACAATGAGTTGATAGAAATATCACAAGCTGACCTGGAAAAGATTGCACAAAAAATTGCCACTATGTTTAGCGAAAACAATACGATCGCGTCATCATTTCAAAGCGCTAACTGCGATAACGCCACTTGTATCGATTGTGGTCAATGCGCGGATAAAACGCCTGAAACAGTTCAAAAATTTATTGATTTGGGCATATCGAGATTATCCAATGCGCCGGGCGGTGTTGGCGCGCCAAAGGAATTTTCAAAATATATCGACCACACACTATTAAAGCCTGAAGCTACTCAAGCGCAGGTGGAAACTCTTTGCCAGGAAGCCGTGGAATTTGGATTTGCTTCCGTTTGCATCAATCCTGCTTACGTGAGTTTAGCCAGAGAATTGACAAAAAATTCCAGTGTGGATGTGTGTACTGTTGTTGGTTTTCCATTGGGTGCGAATTTACCTGAAATCAAAGCAATGGAAACGCGCAGGGCTATCCGTGAAGGTGCAAAAGAAATAGATATGGTAATAAATATAGGCGCGTTAAAAAGTGGGAATTATGATCTGGTTTTAAGAGATATTCGCGCTGTGGTTGAAGCATGCGTGGATGGTAGCGCCATTTGCAAAGTAATTATCGAAGCAGCCCTGCTTACTGATGATGAAAAAATCAAAGCCTGCGAATTATCCAAACAGGCGCGCGCGCATTATGTTAAAACTTCCACAGGTTTTGCCAAAGGCGGCGCCACCGCGCACGACGTTGCATTGATGAGCAAAGTAGTTAGCGGCACATCCATGGGCGTCAAAGCAGCCGGAGGAATAAGGACCTATGAAGATGCCCAGGAGATGATCGAAGCAGGTGCCACAAGACTTGGCGCAAGCGCTGGGGTGAAAATTGTTCAGCAGGCTGGCTTAATAACAGAATCTTAAAATACTTTGACCAATATTATACTACCTATTACCGACTTAAAATTGAATATTTTCGAATTGGACTTGAATACATCAACAATGTCATCGTCTTTTTTTGAGTTCTTCATCGAAAAAACATTTACAAATATTTCCTATAAAAAAAATAATGAATAAGGAGAATCAATTTGGTTGACTTACGCTCTTATGTTTTTTTAGATAACCTGCAACCCCAGTACGCGGCATTTTTAGGAACCGTAGCGCAGGGATTTTTACCAATCGCGCACATGGCATCGCTGTATGTGGAAATTTCCCCGGGAATCGAAATTAACCGCATAACCGATGTCGCGCTCAAATCAACAAGAGTAACACCGGGGATGCAAATTGTGGAAAGACTTTACGGATTGTTGGAAATTCATTCAGAATCTCAGGCTGATGTGCGCCAGGCAGGTAGCGCCATTTTAGAAACGCTTGGATTAAAAGAAGAAGACCGTTGGAAACCCAAAATTTATTCCAGCCAGGTAATCAGGCGCATCGATGACCATCAAACACAGTTAATCAATAGAATGCGTCACGGAAACCTGATTATTCCCGGTCAGACAATGTACGTCATGGAAGTTCAGCCGGCAGCTTACGCCGCTTTGGCGGCAAACGAGGCAGAAAAAGCCGCGGAAATAAATATCCTTGAAGTACGCTCCTACGGCAGCTTCGGTCGCGTTTATCTTGGTGGTGAGGAGCGTGATATCGATGTTGGCTGGCGTGCGGCTGTTCAGGCAATTGAAAATGTAACCGGAAAAGAACAAAATCCAAAATAGAGGTAAAGGCAAAAGCGAAGAAAAAATTGATAATTTCACTTTAAATGTGTCCAGAAAACAGGACAAAACATGTAACCCGCATTATTCAAAATATTTTTAAGGTAGCGGGATAACCTGAATTATTCACACATTAAGAAATAAAACGCAAAAACTGAGTTTCAAACATCAATCAGATTTAACAAATTGATATTAATTAAATTATACCACTTTTAATTAATGTTTGTGA
>NBLI01000096.1 GCA_002084535.1 Candidatus Zhuqueibacterota bacterium 4572_119 | reverse complement strand
AGGGTTCTATCCAAAGCAAACTTGATGCTTTTGAAAAAGCTTCCATTCCTGTGGCAAAAGTTCCCGGGGAAGTAGTTGGACTCATTCAAGAAAAATTGAAATAGCTTTAAAAATAGCCGAAAATTTAATGTTGTTTCTTTGAAAAAAATTGTTAATTTTAAAATGATTTTTTAGGAGCCGCGGAAATTAAAAATGCAATTTAACCAATATTTAAATGAAACCTGTTCGAAACAGAATAGCCTTGTCTGCGTTGGACTTGATGTGGACTTGGAAAAAATTCCTGGTTTTCTAAAGAAGAAAAAAGACGCCCAGGTAAATTTTAGCAAGGCAATCATTGACGCTACCGCAGAATATGCTGCTGCTTTTAAAATCAACACTGCTTTTTTTGAGGCTTATGGCGAAGACGGCTGGAGAGCAATGCGGGAAATTGTGAATTATATTCCTGATAATATTGTCAAAATAGCTGATGCCAAGCGTGGTGATATTGGTAATACTTCAAAAATGTATGCCAAAGCCTTTTTTGAAGAACTCAGTTTTGACGCCATCACTGTTAATCCTTATCTGGGACATGACGCGGTCAAGCCATTTCTGAGTAAAAAGGATAAAGGCATTTTTGTACTTTGCCATACTTCCAACGCGGGTGCAGAAGATTTTCAGAAATTTACAGGTAATAACCAAAAACTATTTGAACTAGTCGCGAAAAAGGTAGATAGCTGGAACGAAAAAAATAATTGCGGATTGGTGGTTGGCGCGACTTTTCCAAAAGAAATGAAACACGTCCGTGGTCTGGTTCCTAAATTACCTTTTTTGGTGCCGGGTCTTGGTGCCCAGGGCGGTGATTTTGATCTGGCAGTTAAATATGCTACAGACAATAGAAGGTCTGGTGCAATATTCAATTTTAGCCGCAATATAATTTACGCATCCAGTGGCGCGGATTTTGCCGGCAAAGCTGCTGATCAGGCAAAAAAAATGCGTGATGAAATTAATAACCGAATTAATATTTGATAAGGAGTCCAGTTTGACAAAAGAGGAAATATTAGCTATCTTTCAGGAAACAGGCGCGTTACTCGATGGTCATTTTCAATTGACGTCGGGTTTGCACAGCGCTCAATATTTTCAATGCGCGCTGGTTTTGCAGGATCCAATACAAGCCCAAAAATTGTGTTGGGAAATTGCATGCAAATACATGAGTGAAAAAATCGATGTGGTGGTTGGTCCGGCGATAGGCGGAATCGTCGTTGCCCAGGAAGTTGCACGGCTTTTAAGCGCGCGGGCAATTTTCGCGGAACGAGAAGATGGAAAAATGACACTGCGCCGGGGATTTCAAGTTAAACCGGGAGAAAAAGTACTTGTTGTGGAAGATGTTGTTACCACAGGTGGTTCAATAAAAGAGGTTATTGACTTGGTGAGAAAAGAGGGTGGAGAAGTTAAAGGTGCGGGATTCCTGGTAAACCGCAGCCAGGGAAAAGTTACTTTTGATTTGCCGGTGTTTTCAGTTTTTGAAATGGACGTGATCACTTATGATCCCAAAGAATGTCCTTTATGCGAAAAAAGAACACCATTGACAAAACCCGGAAGCAGGAAATAAAAAAAACGAGGTGTTGGAATTGTGGGAAAATAGATTGGTAAAATTTTCAAGCATGACTCCATTGCCCTGAATAATTTAGTTAAAAGAATCAACTGAATTCAGAACGACAGGCGACACCAATTACTAATAACCACTCACCACTCACCAATCACCAATAATCATTAGTCCGAATGGTGAAAACTTAGCTGGCGATGTAACGAAAAAAATGTGGTAATCTATGAAAACTGACCGGCTTTTTAGCTATTACAAAGACTATCTCGTGCTGCTCTTTCTTGTGATTATTTCGATGTCATTGGTTTTATCTAATCAGAATAAACAGGTGACATATTTTAAATTGTGGCTGGCAGGAGTTATGGGGAGTTTTCAGGAAGGCATAAGTGCGATAGGGGATTATTTTTATTTGGCAAAAAAAAATGAAATTCTATTGCTGCAAAATACAAGGTTAGCACTTGAAAACGAAGCAATGCGGGAACTACGTCTGGAAAATGCGCGGCTGCGCGAGCTCATTGGTTTTAGGGAAAAAAGTAAGCTGAACCTGGTGGCAGCGAAAGTGATTGGAAAAAAGAAAAGAGGATTTATCAATGATATTATGTTGAATGTTGGAACAATTGACAGTGTATCGAAAAACATGCCCATTGTTGTGTCTGATGGTTTGGTTGGGAAGTTACACCAGGTAGGGAAAAACAAGTCGTTCGCCCAGTTGCTTCTTGATCAGAATTTTCGGGTAAGCATAATCACGCAAAGGAGCCGGGTAAAGGGTATTATCGCCTGGAAGGGTGGCAGCTATTGTGTGATGAACGAAGTGCCGAAAAGGTCAGATGTAAAAGTCGGGGATTTAATTGTAACCTCTGGATTTGGGGAAATCTTTCCCGAGGGTTTACAGGTCGGAACTGTTGAATCTACCAGCGAATCACCGAGAGAGTTATTTATGAAAATAAAAATAAAACATTGTTTTTGAAACAAACGTGATTTACCTGTTTGCTATTTATAACATTACCCCCGATTTAATTCTGATTTTTGTTTTAATTATAAGCTACAAGGAAGAAAGAACACCGGCAATGCTAATCGCTTTTTTCGCCGGATTACTGCAGGATGTTTTTTCTGCTGATTTTTTTGGACTGGCAGCGCTCACAAAAGTAATAATTGTTTTTGTGGCAAGTTTTTTCCAACTGCCAACAAAAAAATATAGCCTGCTTTACTACACCATGAGTTTTCTGTTCCTGATATTTTTTCATGACCTGGTTTACCAGTTTATCTACGCGCTGGGTGGAGAGATCGGTTTCTTTAAACTATTAATTTTTTATATTTTACCCTCAACTATTTATACGCTAATCTTTGGTGTAATGGCGTATTTGATTTTAAAGCGCAAGCTTTGGCAAAAGCCTATAAACGTGGAATAATCATTAAATGCTCGCTGATCAGCAAATAAAGAATAAAAAAAAACAGTACCAGTATTCCATTTTTCTCGGAATACTGTTTTTTATTTTAATTGCCCAGCTGTTTTATCTTCAGGTTTATAAGCAGGCAATATATTTAAAGGCATCTGAAAATAATCGAATCCGCCAGGTTATCCTGAAATCCACCCGTGGCCTCATTCTTGATAGAAACGGTGAGGTTCTTGTTGATAACCATCCATCCTATTCAGTTTACGCGACACCTTTTGAAGTACAAGACGCTGACACTGTTTTGCGGCTCATCTCCAGGATTTTAAACATAGAATCCGAAGAAATCTCCAAAATCATCAAAGAGAAACAAGCAGGGTATTTTACTCCGGTTCGATTAAAACGGCACATTGATTTTTCAACATTGTCTAAAATAGAAGAGTATAAATTAGATTTGCCGGGGATAAGCATTCAAAACGATCCAAAACGATACTATCCTTCGGGAGTGCGGGCGCCACATTTGTTTGGTTATCTTGGTGAGCTTACGAGGGAAGAATATGAATCCAGAAAGAAGCAGGGAATTAAATTTGGAGAGATTGTCGGGAAAAAGGGCTTGGAAATGATTTACGATACGGAGCTGCGAGGCGTAAATGGTTACAGATACGTTGAGGTTGATGTGCTGGGGCGGGAGATAAAGAGGCTGTCTGATAAACGGGAGCTTTTGGATGTCCCCGGGCAGAATTTGCATTTGACAATTGATGCCGGATTGCAAAAATTTTTGGAATCCAGAATGGATACAATCAGGGGAGGAGCAATTGCTGTTGATTGTGAAACAGGAGGGATCTTGGCGCTGGTCAGTAAGCCTGATTACGATCCTGATATTTTTTCCAAGCCACTGTCTGAAGATATTTGGAACAGCTTGTTGAGTGATCAAAATAAACCATTGTATGATCGCATGGTTCAAAGCCTTTATCCTCCCGGATCGACATTTAAACTTGTTCTCGCGGCAGCAGCGCTGGAAAAAGGAATTATCACTCCTGAACGAACAGAAACCTGCGTTGGTTTTTATAGGCTGGGAACAAAAACTTATGATTGCTGGAAAAAAGAGGGGCATGGCGAGTTAGATTTACTCGGCGCGATTGAGCAATCATGTAATGTTTACTTTTACACGTTGGGCTTAAAGACGGGTCAGGATATCTGGGCGGAATATTCCAAAAAGTTTTTATTTGATAAACCTACCGGAATCGATTTGATGGCTGAAAATTCGGGTTTGGTTCCCGATCGCGAGTATCTTGATAAAAAATATGGTAAAAATAAATGGTCAAGAGGGCTGATTGCGAACCAGGCCATTGGGCAGGGCGATTTGCTGGTAACTCCCCTGCAGATGTTGCGATTCACAATGATTCTGGCAAATGATGGATTCTATCACAAACCCCATGTTGTAAATTTTCGTGAAGATGTGATTAGCAATAAAAAGGAATGGACTGAAATAGAAACAAAAAAAATACCCGACATCTCTGAAAAAACATATAAAATACTAAAAGAAGGAATGCGCCGGGTTGTTCAGGGAGAAAGGGGAACCGCAAAAGGCGCGAGATGCAGTGGTCTGGAGGTTGCAGGCAAAACCGGGACTGCGGAAAATCCTCATGGCGAACCTCATGCCTGGTTTTTGGGGTTTGCGCCTTTTGATAAACCTAAAATTGCCTTATGCATACTGATTGAAAATGGCGGATCAGGGGGCGCTGTTGCCGCGCCTTTGGGTGGTGATGTAATTCGATATTTTTTTAATAGCATAAATTAAAGTGACCATGCTCAGTTACAACAAATTAAAAATTTCTGAACCTGATTATATTTTTATCCTGTGTGTGTTTATTCTGCTCATCGCGGGATTGACCGCAATTTACAGCGCATCTTTTCAATTGGACAAAGGTGACATGCAGAGTAATTTTTACAGGCAGCTTACCTGGGTCGCCATAGGCTTGGTTTTTATGATCGTAGTTTATCTGGTCCCCAGCAGAACTTTATATTCCACAGCGTACCTGTTTTACGGGATTTCGATTTTACTTTTAATTTTGACGCTTTTTTCAAATGGCGACGGCAAAGTTTCCCGATGGTTGTCTGTTGCCGGCATTCAGTTTCAGCCTGCCGAAATTGCCAAAATTGGCACATTATTAGCATTAGCCAGGTATTTAGCACAAAACAGGAGAAACCTGGAAAATGTAAAAGAAATCGGGGTTTCTTTTGGGATTGTCCTGATGCCCTTTCTTTTAATTATCAAGCAACCTGATCTGGGAACATCGCTGGTCTTTTTGGCGATGGCGCTGCCTTTGCTTTATTGGGCAGGATTGTCAGCATTTAAGATATTTATTATAACGGCACCGATTTTGGTGCTGTTTGCTTCATTCAATTTTTATTCTTTTTTTCTGCTAATGATAATTATAGCCTCGGTATTATTTTATCAAAAAAAGAGTCTGGTGGTTTCCTTGCTTTTGTTTGTTATTAACATCAGCGTTGGAATTGCCACACCCTTGTTGTGGAATCAGCTAAGAGATTACCAAAAACACAGAATCCTGACATTCTTGGGAATGGAAATAGACCCCTATGGTTTAAGTTACCAGGTAATTCAATCCAAAGTCGCGATCGGATCCGGAGGCTTTCTGGGAAAAGGAATCCTGAATGGCACACAGACCCAATTAAGATTTTTGCCGGCTCAGCATACGGATTTTGTTTTCTCTGTCATTGGGGAGGAACTGGGTTTTTTGGGTAGCTTCATAATAATTTGTTTGTTTTTCTTTTTATTACTAAGGGGGATTTATATTGCTTCAATTATTAAAAACCGGTTTTTAAGCCTGATAACCATTGGAACGGTTGTTGTTTTAGGTTTTCATGTTATCGTCAATATTGGGATGACAATTGGTATAATGCCGGTTACGGGGTTGCCGCTGCCCTTATTAAGCTATGGAGGCTCGTTCACCATAGTCAGCTTGGCTTTAATTGGAATAATACTCCATACTTCAGCCAGACGGTATGTGTAGCGAAAAAAAATTGCGAGTTAGGTGGTAAAATTGCAGTTGAGGATTTTGATGCGTGGCTAACCAATTTAAGATTAAAAATTTAATTATTAAAATAAGATGAAGGGAATATAAAGGATCATCATTCACAGATGTCATTTTTTGATGAAAAGCGATCAGTTAACAAAAAGTAGTTTTGGATGACTTCGCAAATAAGCCAAGTTGAATGTTAAAATATTTATTTAAAGGGCAATTTTTGTTCTATATTTGTTAAAAAGAAAAAAACACCTTGACTTTTATATTAAATTTTAATAAATTTTTACCAATAAGTTCATCAAAGTCTTTTAGTTATGATAGAGGAGGAAAGGTTTGAAACCAAAAATATTATTAGTTAGTACATTAATGCTAATGTTTGTACTCTCGGCAGCGGAGTGATTACATATAATTTGTTTGAATATCTTGCCATTGGTGTTGAGGCCGGATATTTTATCACTGGCGGGAAAATTCCGGGCGACCTGGAATTGAATGAATTCAAAACAATAATCATTCCTTACGAAGGACACTTGAAATTTTCATTCCTACCTCTTGGAAAAATTAATCCCTATGTTGTTTTAGGTGGCGGGGGTTTCAGTTGGAACTATACAGTAAATGATTCAACCGAAAGGTACGAAGCAACAGGCGAATTAAAAAAAGGCTATGACTCTTTTTTTAAAAGCGGTGGTGGCGTCGAAATAGCATTAAGCAAAAATCACAACTTTTATTTTGATCTTGGAGCAACATTTAGGTATTCGCTGACTGATATGCTTGACGATATTCATTCTGAAATTGAAAATCATAAAAATCCATTGAATGATGGAATGTTTGATATTCATGGTGGGTTCACCTATTATTTTCGAGCCAGTTCGCGAGGCGACCGGGACAACGACGGTGTACCGGACGAGTTGGATCTTAAAATCGACATAAAAGAAGATCCTGATGGTTATATGGATCACGACGGAAAACCAGATGACATACCTCCGGTTTCGTTTGCCACAACATCTGTGCAAGCTGATACGATGGAAACAGACACGCAGCCTCCTGTGGTAATACATTCTCCGATACGCAGAGTTGAAGCAAATCAAATGATCAGTATTAAAGCAGATATTTATGAAAATCGCAGGTTAAAAACAGCAGCTATTGTTTACCGACCGGTCGGACTTGGCGGTTGGAAAGTTGGGCAGCTAAAAAATAGAAGCGGCTCATTATATGAAGGAATTATTCCCGGTAGATATGTGAAAAAACAGGGATTGGAGTACTGTGTTATTGCAATTGATGAGGCAGTAAGCGGTGTTGGCTATTGTGGATTACCAAAGTTACCGGTTAGGGTCGAGGTAATCCCAAATTCAAAGATGTGGAGAATTATTAGTGGTACAGCCGCGCTAATCGGGTGGGGTGGTTCCGGATTTTTAATGCTTAAAAAACAAGACTAATTTTTGAAAGGGGATTATCATGAAATTGTCAAAGATAACTCTCATTTTTATAACACTTCTGGGAATTTTTCTGATTTTTGGTTGCAGTGCAAACCAACCGGACATCAGCACAGAAGAAGGTGGCCTGGTCGATGAGATGGCAGGACAGGATCAATCTGAGATAGATGAACTGTTTCAAATAATAAATCAAAATGAATCCCAGCAGGAAGAATCAACGGGTGAAGACGAAGTCTTTGAGCTGCTTGGAATTGATAAAAAGCAAAATGAACAGGGAACTGTTCAGGAGCAAACGAAATCAGAAGACCAGTTGAAAAATGAAATAGAAATGCTGGAACAAAGATTGGCTGATAAAGATGCTGAGATTAATGAACTTAAAACAAATGTCGAGCAAAAAGACAATGAAATAAATCAACTGGAAGCAGGAGCAACACAGCAATATGAAACCCAGGTCAGCACATCGGAACTGACTGGCAATTTCAAACAAGACTATCAGATTGCTTGGCAGGAATACAACAACCGCCGCTATAAAAGCGCGATACAGATGTTTCAGGATTTGCTGGCGATTGATCAAAATAATTCTTTGTCCGATAATTGCCGATATTGGATAGGCGAGTGTTATTATGGATTGGGTGATTTTAACCAGGCAATAATCGAATTTACAAAAGTTTTTTCATTCACCAATTCAAATAAAATGGCTGACGCGCAATTAAAGTTGGGTCTTTGTTATTGGCGGTTAGGTGATTCCCAGCGGGCTGCCCAGGAATTTGAAAGGCTAATAAACGATTTTCCTGATAGTGAATATATAGACAAAGCGAGAGAATTTTTAGCAAGACTTCAATAGACGATAAAGACGTTTTTTAAAAAAAGGTCGAAGAAAAAATAATCTTCGACCTTTCTTTTATAATATTTTTCCTAAAAGATTGTTTTGTAAAAAGTGATACAAAAGAAAAATAGATTTTGCTAACTAATAACAACAAACCTCATTTCAGAAAAGACCCTGTAAGCGGAACCTGGGTAATTGTCTCTGCTGAACGAGGTGATCGACCGTCAGCGTGGATCAATGAGCGCGAAGAAGACGGAATAAATAAATGTCCGTTTTGCCCTGGAAATGAAAAACAAACCCCGCCAGAAGTTTACTCACTCAGGCGAAACGAATCAATGCCGAATAGTCCGGGATGGTCAATTAGAGTAGTGCCAAATAAATTTCCAGCGCTTAAAAACTTTGGGCCTATCGAATATAGCGATACAAATCTCTTTGAGTCATTTAGCGGGGAAGGATTTCATGAAGTTATCATTGAAACTCCCTATCATGACAAAAGGCTGGTGGATTTAGAAATAGAAAATATACGTAAGATTTTTCAGGTTTACAAAGAGAGGATTGTAAACTTGAAAAAAAGCAAGCAAGTTCAATATGTCCTGGTTTTTAAAAATCAGGGAAAAAGCGCGGGCGCTTCCATACCACATGCTCACTCCCAGGTAATCGCGACGCCTATTCTGCCAAAGCAGATCGAAGATGAAGTATCCGGGATGGAAAATTATTTCGAGGAAACGAAGCGATGTGTTCTTTGTGATATGATGAAAGAAGAATTTAAAAATTCTTCTCGATTGGTAACTTCAAATAATGATTTTTGCGTTTTAGAGCCATTCGCTTCACGTTTTCCGTTTGAGACCTGGATCGTGCCTCTGAAGCATCAACCGTTTTTTGAAGACATTAAAGAGGATGAGATTTTTAACCTATCCCGAATATTTACAGCTACACTAAAAAAGATAGACAAAATTTTAAGCAAACCTGCCTACAATTTCGTAATTCATACTTCTCCTCTTCGATTAAAAAGAAAGGCTACATTTCATTGGCATATTGAGTTGATACCAAAAGTCACTCATGTGGCTGGTTTTGAAAGGGGCGCTGGTTTTTTTATTAACCCGGTATTGCCAGAAAAAGCAGCAGCAATGCTGAAAGAAGATTAATTCGTTTTTTTATTATAATGATTGTATAGTTAAATTTAATTCAATAATTATTTGATTACTGAGGCAAGAATGAAAAAACAACTCAAGATATTGTTTGTTTCTTCAGAGGTGGCACCTTTTGCTAAAACTGGTGGTCTGGCTGATGTGTCCGGATCACTGCCTAAAGTTTTGAAAGAGATGAATCATGATGTAAGAATAGTGATGCCAAAATATGGCAGTATAAATGAACGAAAATATGTGTTGAGAGAAGTAATCCGGCTCAAAGATATCAAAGTAACTATGGGTGATAAAGATGCTGTTGCTGATGTTAAGTCATCATTTTTACCCAACACGAAGGTACAGGTTTATTTTGTCGGTAACAAAGATTACTTTAACCGCAAAGGATATTATGGTGACCCAGTTACCAATGAAGATTGGCCTGATAACGCGGAAAGATTCGGTTTTTTTAGTCACTCATGTTTGGAAATTCTAAAAAAACTGCACTGGCAGCCGGATATTATTCATTGCAATGATTGGCAAACAGCTTTAATTCCATTCTACTTAAAGACGCTGTATAATGACGAGTCATTTTTTGATGAAACAAAAACGCTGCTTTCAATTCATAATTTGGCTTTTCAGGGTATTTTTGAAAAGGACAATATATCTTTTCTTAATGTAGAAGAATTTGAACTGCAACCGGGAGGCGAATTGGACTTCGGTGGCAGAATTAATTTTCTGAAAGCTGGAATATTACATTCGGACGTAATTAGCACAGTAAGTAAAACTTATGCTAAAGAGATACAAAAGTCCGAAGAGTTTGGTTTTGGGCTTCAATCTTATCTTAAAAAAAGATCAAAAGATTTGTTCGGCATTGTTAATGGGATCGATTATGATGAATGGAATCCTGAAACAGACAAATTAATTCCGAATAATTACACTAAAAATGATCTTTCAGGTAAAGTGAAAAACAAGATAGCCCTGATTGAAAAATTTGGATTAAAATTTGATCCAAACATTCCACTGATAGGAACGGTCTCACGTTTAACCGACCAGAAAGGATTTGATATTATTACCAAAGCGATCGATGATATGATGAAACTTGATCTGCAGTATGTCATACTCGGTGTTGGTGAGGTCAAATATCAGAACCTGTTAAAAAAGTATGCAAAAAAATATTCAAAAAAATTAGCGATTGAAATCCAATATGATAATAAGCTGGCACATGAAATAGAAGCCGGTTCTGATATCTTTTTAATGCCATCAAAATTTGAACCTTGCGGATTAAATCAATTGTATAGTTTAAAATACGGTACTATCCCAATTGTCAGATCAACCGGCGGGCTTGCTGATACAATAAAGAATTATACTCCTGAAACTGGTCGTGGATACGGATTTGTATTTGATGATTACTCTAGTAAAGCGCTATTACAAGTGGTGAAAAAAGCAATAGAACTTTTCAAAAACCAGGATACATGGAAGAAGTTGATAAACCGGGCTATGAAGCAAGATTTTTCATGGAGCAAAGCCGCGGAGAAATATGTTGAATTATATAATAGTATGAATATCCAATGAGGAAATATTTTATTGTTTGAAATCGAAAACTGACCAGTAAAAGGACGTTCAGACAGGACATTAAAAGTTGTCCGTACTTTAATTTTTAAATTTTTGTAATGTTGCTGATTTGCTTTTATCGCAATCTAATGCTAAAATATTTTGGAACGTACATATATCATCAGCTTTAACCCCTTTAAAAATCTTCTGGTTACAATGACACACCTTGGAACAATGTTTCGCAACAGAACATGAAAATGATATATTGTTCAAAATCAAAATCCATCTAACATTTGGTATGTTCAGAAAATGGGCAGTAGTACAGTGTCCCTGTTTATTGGCATTGAATTTGCTATGCAATTTGCGATTCATATCTATTGAGTAATCCCCGCTCATTTGAATTTTATCTGAACCTGAAAAGTTGATATTTTGAAAAGAGTTTGGACACTGGCAATCTCATATCAGTTATAAAATCAAATCTACTCAATATTAAAACATCAATCAAATATTATTACACGTTAACCCATATTATTTATAATTGAATCTGAAGTTAGAATTATGCAAGGAATAGACTTATCATTAAATTATATCGGGGCTAAAAGCGATATTGCCCTGCTGGAAGTAAAAGGATTTCTGGACACAGCAACTTCCACAGTAGTTTCCAATAAACTGCGCGAAATATTCAATAAAGAGATATTTCAACTGGTAATTGACATGAGCAGTGTGAACTATGTGAGCAGCGCTGGATGGGGAGTCTTTGTCGGGGAAATCAGAAATATACGCGAGAGTGGTGGCGATTTGAAAATTGTTCAGATGACACCGGATGTATATGAAGTCTTCGAAATGTTGGAGTTTAATAGGATTTTAGACTATTATGAAACAATTGAAGAATCTGTAAACGACTTTGATATATGTGCGGGAGTAAATATTACCAACGGCAATAAGTGGAAAAAGAATGCCACTTCTGTCCCAAAGGTTAACATTGAAGCCCCCTTGCCCAAGGACCTTGCTGTTAAACCAGGCGCGCATGGTCAGAAAAAATCAAAGTCCAGGTTCGTTTTTACAAAACCAAAAACCGATGAAGCCAGATTGCCTTTGGTTGAGAAAATAAAAGCTATTGTTATCGATAATCCAAATGACAATATATTGCAAATTAGAAAAAAATTAAATACGCAGAGATTCGGTTTTGAGCGTATCGGCTTTCTGAAGTTAAGAACTATTTTAAAGAATTATAATCTGGAAACACGAGACAAACGATATCGATACTATCGATCAAGGTAATCAATTTTGTAGAACTACAAAGCAAACACTTCAATTTAGCACCATTAATGGAAGGTGGATTTTTCAATGAAATCGAAAAAGATACGAAGAGCAATTTATAAAAACATTTTTGTGGCAGTTGTTATTGCCCTTAGTTTAAATCTTTTAACAACCGCGGTGCTTGCTTCACCCAAATATAGTAAGAAGAATGAATTTTTTCCCGGTGACGCGCTAACAATTGAATTGATTGATATTTATAAGAAGGGCGAGGGTGGAGCGTTGGATATTAGTGGCACTTACACCATTGACAGCCGCGGGAATATTATGCTGCCTTTGGTAGGTGCGTATAAGGTTATCGGGCATAATCGATTCGCGCTGGCTGAAAAATTGACGGAAGTTTATAAGCCGTACTTTACTGAACCTTACATTACAATCACCCCATTAATTCGTCTTACGCTAATGGGCCCATTCTTCCGTCCGGGTTCATATCGCTTAAGTCCTGAAAGCTCTCTCTGGGAAGCGATCGAGATGGCTGGGGGACCCAGGGAAAATTGTGATTTAAATAGCATCCAGGTAAAGCGAAACGATGAAATTGTTATCGAGGATTTGTTGGCAAGTTTTGAAAAAGGTTATTCTCTTGAGTTTTGAAAAAGGCTATTCTCTTGAGGACATCGGCATCAAATCAGGCGACCAGATAATTGCTGCAGTGCAGAATGAATTTGGAATGCGCCAGGTTTTTGAATATTTGAAATTTGGCATGAGCCTCGCGTCGTTTTACCTGTTGGTTTTAAGATGGCAATCTTATAGTAGCAATTAATCTGTTTTGAATTTAATTGATATAATTTTTCATAATTAGGGAAAAACATGAATCAGAGACAATTTGACAAAGAAATATACTATGAAACTGATATGAGCGATGAGACGCTTAATATAGATTTTAAGAGATATTTTCAAATTTTATTAAAGCGTAAATGGATAATTATGGCAATCGTTCTGATCATTAGTTTGCCATGGGCGTATTATCTA
>NBLI01000095.1 GCA_002084535.1 Candidatus Zhuqueibacterota bacterium 4572_119 | reverse complement strand
CCCAATTTTGAAAAAGAAATATACCCAAGCAAAATCACTGCCAGTACCAGCATAAGAATTGTTATCGGGTAATTAACTGAAAATTCGGTTAGTTTTCGCATAGTCCGTTCGTTGTTTTTTGTGAATATTCTAATAAATTCTAAAGTAACTAATTCCTAAAATAACGTGTATTGATATTGAAAAGGTAAAGGTAAAGGCACAGGTAAAGCTAAAAACCATAAATAGTCCAAAATTTTATTTTCGATTATTCTTCAAGTAAATAATAATTTTATTTATATCGTTATAAAGGGAAAAAAGTCTCTTATCAAGTTTAACAACATCTTCAGTATCCAAATATTTAACACGGTTACCATATTCAAGGTGGCTTTGAGTTTCGGTTAATGATCCTCGTGCTGTATAATAAAAGTTTACTTTATTTAGAGTATGAAACCTACCAAAAGCTTCGGCAATGTTTGCAGAAATACTGAGTGCGCTTCTTCTAATTTGAGACGTAAATCCAAAGTCTTCTTTACGCGGCAGCTTATCAGTCAAGCTAAAAATGACTTCCGCGATATCCATCGCCTCCTGCCAAATCGGCATGTCCTTAAAACTCTTATACATCCACCTCTCCTCTCTATAAGCTATCCACTATCGCACAATCTTCACCTTAGACCGATGCCGCAATGTTTCAAATCCCTTAATGACAAGCCGCTCATTTTTCTTAAGACCATTTGTAACCTCTACCTCGTCAGGATTTTCCAGTCCTGTGGAAATGGTGCGTTCCTGGGCAGCGCCTTTTTCGACGACATAGACTGTCTTGCCGCGGCGTTTTGATAAAATTATATCCTTGGGAATCACGATAGCGCTGTCCCTGCTGGCAACGATGATTTCCGCTTTGGTGAACATTCCCGGGCGCAGCAGCCATTTTGGATTATTTATTAAAATGGATGATTTAAAAGAGCGGGTGTCAGGATCGAGCGCTGGTGAAACTTGTGTGATTTTCCCGAAAAGAGTATCGTCCGGTAAGGTATAATTCATTACCCTTACTTTTTGATTTACCTTTATTTCATCCAATGACTTTCCCGGTAAATTCACATCCATGTATAATTCCCGGTAATTCATCACTTGTAACATCCTCAATCCAGCATCGACTTTTGTCCCTGGTGTGTAATATGGCAAATCCACAATTACTCCGTCAAATGGCGCGCTGATTTGCATTTTAGCCAACTGAATTTGGGCATTTTCAAAACTATACTTTGCATTCATGTACGCTTTTTCAGAATTTTTAAGATCACGGTAAGTCGCGCCACCCTTTTCATAAAGTGACTTTTGTTTTTCCTGCTCCTGCTGTGACACTTCCAATTCCAACGCTTTCGCATCGATCATAATCGAGCTTTCCAACTCAGGATTATCCAGGTAAATAATCACCTGGTCTTTGCTCACAAAATCACCCAGGGCAAAAGGTCTGTTAGTTTTAGGGTTCACCGCCAAACGGTAATATCCCGATGTTTCTGACTTGATCAGAGCCTCCTGCACAGAATTCACTGTCCCGGTGGAAGTGATGAACTCCTCGATTGGCTTGAGCTTGATTTCTTCCACTGAAACAGGAACAGAAATCTCGGTACCCGAATCCCCCTGATCTCCGCCACAGCCAGCCAACAAAAGCATTCCAAAAATTATAACAATTCCTGATTTCGTTTTCACTTTTAACTCCTTTTCACTTTTCCAAATATGATAATCAATGATTTTTCTAATTCAAAGTATCGGGAACAACTCTTTCATTCTTTTCAAAATTATATAATGAAAGAATTTTCATGTTCAATAATTCAAGTTTATAATTTATTAATGCGGAAACCCTGCTTGTTTTTGACCTTGACAATTGGTTTTGAAAAAGGTTCAAATCCATGCTGGTGATGTCACCATTACGGTAACGCTCCAGATTAATGTCATAGGTTAACTGCGCGTTTCTCACATTTTGATTGGCAATTTCAATCTGATTTACCAGGTTTTTTAAATTTCGATAAGCTTTCCGGATTTCAATGATGATATCCTTTTTCTGGTCGTCCAGAGAAAGTTCGTTGTCATCAACAATTGCCTGATACGCCTTCATAATTGACTTTTTTCTTCCCCAGTCAACGAGAGGTAAATTAAAATTTATAGCAAATTGCTGGCTTTTTGTCGGGGCGTCATAGAGTTGTTCAAATTCCTCGTTTGTCCCGATAATTCCATAGGATAGATTAATATCACCTCTGAACTCATTGGTAGCCGACGCCCGAATCAAATTGTATTTGGCGTTTTCAATGTTGATTTCTTTCTGGCGGAGTTCCATCCTGTATTTTAGACCAGTATCTAATGCTTTTTGCAAATCGATTTCAATTGGAACATGTGAAATATCCGCCGTAACTGTAATATCATCAAAAATAGAAAACCCTATCAGCTTTTTAAAAGAATCCATATTGTTATCAAGGTCGGTTTGAGTATTTTGCACCTCTGATTTACTGGTTGTCAAATCCAACTCAGCCTGGAAAAGCTCTTCCTGTGCTTCCAGCCCGGCTTCAACTTTATTTTTTATGATATTATAACTCAACTCTCGATTGTGGTAGTCTTCAATAGACACTTGCAGGTTTGATTTCTTTTGATAGACATTATAAAAATTCTGCGTTACAAGATATTCCAGGTACAACCTCTGTATCGCGTAGCTCAACGCGGAATCCTCAAAATCAAGCTCCAACTCTCTCATCTCTAATTTTGTTCTGTTGTAAGTAAAGATTGGCTGTTTGAAGCTGAGATAAAGATCGTTACTAAACGTCTTGCTTTGTTGATCAAGGTATTCACTGTAGGAATCCCGCCAGCTTAATTGATTGATCAATGCCAGCTCACCATCGGTCCAGGAGATTGGCTGGGAGATCGTAAAAGTACCAAAAGATGATTTTGTCTCGCTCGTATTCCACGTTGAAAAAAAATCATTGAACTGGCGTGTATGGTTATAGCTGAAAGGCGTCAATGTTAAGCTAAACTGAGATTTGAGCGACGCTTTTTGGGCATTGAGCATTTCCCGGCTGCGCTCCAGGTTCAGTTTGGAATGTCTGATCTGTGGACTGTTCTCCATCGCGATGTCAAGCGCCCTTTCCAGGGAAAGCGGCTCCTGGGCAAAAGCACCGCCAAAAGACATTAATAACAAAAGCAATGTTATTATGTTGATTGGTAAAAAGGCTTTTCTTTTCATTTTTTATGATTCCTGATTCAATTAATGTTATTATGTTTATTAATATTAAATTTCAAAAAAAATCACTGTTTCACCCACTTCACAGCATCCGCGAAAACAATTCTTCCCTTTGATTGGTCAGATAACTCAATCTTCGCTATTCCTTCAGAGAGATAATAGGTCCCCATGTAAGTCCAGTCTTCTTCGGTATCTTCCATATTTAAAGCCACTTCTTCCTGACCGTCATCATGATAAATGACGTAATTGAATTGTTCAATGTATTTTCTACCCCGTCCCCTTCTCCCTCGCATCCATGGCATACGAACGTCGGGTGTATAGCAGTAAACATCATAAGTACCACTTTCTTTTATTTCGGTTGACCAGGAAACTTTTTTATTTCCTTTACCCGCTTTAAGATAATGAGCGGAATGAACATACTTACCATAAAAATCAGAATATGTTGTGGCGCGCCATCTGTTAGGCGCCCGCCAAAAGTTAAAACCGATATATTTCTCTTCATCATCCGCTTTATCACCCTGGAAAAGTTTTCTTAGCGCGCTTTGTTCCTGACTGCTTAAAATCGCGAAACCCGGGTCTTCGTTGTCAACCACAATTTCACCGGGGCTAACAATTCTGATAGGATCATCAACCAACCGTTCTCCTTCAAAAGCTATCGCTTTTTCGTTCATTTCGAGTTCATCGAAGCGGTTGTTTATTGTGCCCGGTAAATTTTTCGAGACCAACGTATTTAGGATTACCACACGCGGCTGATCATCCAGAACAAAGCCGACCTGTTTAATTTCACCAGGCCCAAGACTGATAAATTGTTCGTCCGGTTCATCTGCTCCTCCGCCTCCTCCAAACCTGCCTCGCATTCCGCCCATACGAAAGGTAACAGAAACCAATCCCTCGACATCTTCCGTGTTTTGAATTTTCAACTTAACCTGAAATCGCGTTCTGTTATCATCCAGGATTTTGTATGCCTGAATATTTGAAACCAGAAACCCGGGAAGCTCACGACTCTCGTACCAGTCATTAAAATAGGGCAGTAAATCGAATTTTTCGTTTTGTTTAAGCGCGTCAACAAAATCATCGACCGGCATATCTTGAAAGCGGTGCGATTTTAAAAGAGTCGAAATAAATTGATTAAATTCCTTTTCATCAACCTTGCTTTGTATTAATTGGAAGAGATATTTACCTTTGAGTTTGAGCACATCACTCACAACATCTTTCTTATCTGGATCCGATAAGATTTCAGCGAGGTTTTGTTCCATCAGCGCGATGTTTGCCTTTTCCTCTTCGGTCAATCCTGTAAAAAATCTTTTAAATCCACTGGCTGCGGATTCGGTGCGCTGGCTCAGAAAGGACTCCAGGGCAATATTAAAGATGGGCCATTTTTCCGATTGAAAATGATTGACAAAGGTAAAATAATTGGGGAAAACATGATAATCCGGTTCAATGTTCATCAACTCATCAGGGAAAAATCTGCCCCGAGATGAACCATTCAACAGCCCCGACCGGATAAAGCCTGAAAACACTTCACTCTGTCCTTCCTGTGGTGTAACAGACTGGTTGCTCCGTTCCTGGCGGCGCTTCTGCCAACGAAATCGATTTTGAAAATCAGCACTGTTCATCAGGATACCTTTCTCCTGAACCAATGCAAGTTCCGGTTGCATTGTTTCTTGAGATGTTGTCCAGAGCCGTTTGTAATGGTAAAACTGTATGGGAACTTCAACAAGAGAGAAGCGTGGGAACGTATAATCCAAACCCAATTTGCCCTCATATTCCTGTTTTGTATCCCGTATCAATGCTGACAACGTATCACCCAAATCTGTAAAATACTCGGAATAATAATCATGTTTTTTAAGATTGAAAACGCTATATTCAATACTATCAACTTCGATTGAGCGGCTCTCATATTCACCAATCACCAGAGAAATTTGTGGTAAAGGATTCTCCGGAACAAAGACAAATTCTCCTTCACCGGTCTCCTCTTTTTTTCCTTGAGAAATAACGGTCAGGTTTTTCTTTGTTTTCACTTTCAAACTAAAATTATAAAAATCTTTATTAACCTGTTCCGGGTAAACCGCGCCGTATAACAAACCGGCAACAGGATACCAATTAACCTCAGGCGTTAATAAGACATAATTCGGCTCGATTACGGCGAAACGCTTGGCGATATTATACAACCAAATCCGGTAGAGTTTTTGGCGGTCTTCATCATCCACATCCAAATAGCTGGCTTGCTCATTTATTTTTCCCGCGTATTGAATTATAACTGTCTCTTCCGAACCAACAGGCAATGCTGATTCCGGAACAATCTCTATAATGTGTTGTTTTCGCTCAAATGTCAAATCACTTTCGTCCGCGTGAACATTTTTCACTTTTAAGCCCGGATTCAAACTAAAAATATATTTTTCAAGAGGAGTATCTGTTTCGTTTTTAAATTGTAGTTTTGCCTCCACACCAATCTGGCTGCCTTCATGAGACAGTTGAATATCCCAGTTGATTGGTTTAACACGCTCCATTTTCGCGTATTGTTTATTTAATTCTGACATTTCCTGGCGCAGTTTACTGCCTTTGGAAAATTCGCCAAGGTAAATGGCAATCAGCAAAATCGCGCCAAGCAAACTTGCGGCAGCAAGAATGCCGGAAGAACGTGTCATAACTTTCGATTGGGGTAATCTTTTAATCATTAAGATGGTTCCGAACACGCAGCTCAGACCAAGCAGTAAATATATGCCGCGGTGGATTATCAGCGCGCCAAGGTTTCCAAAGCCGATAAAATCAGAATGCATCAGCGGGACATTGAACGCCATGTAATCAAAAATGTAATGAGCCTTATCGGCAAGAAAAAAGAGGGTCAACGCGATATAGCCCAGCAAAATGATGAACGTTACCGCCTGATTTCTGATCATAACCATGAACAAAAATGACAGACCAAAAATAAATATCAAAGTGGGAATGCTAATAAAAAGGGGATATAATAAATAAGGAATCAGAGTAAAATCCGCGTTGCTGAAAAACACATGAAATATCGCGGATACCAAAAGAATCAACAGGTTCAACACCACAAAGACGAAAAGAATACCCAGTGTTTTTCCCATCACATAATCGCCATTGGTCATCGAGCGCATATAAATTACTTCGGTGGTGTCCAGCTTTTTATCGCGTTTGAGAAAATCAGACGCTAAAAACACACCAATGATCGCCTGCACCACATTCATTAATAAAATGTTCATGTACGGCAGGGAAGCGTTTAATCCGTTCATGAACCAGGGAGTTCTGCCAACAGTTGTATGAATTCCGACGTTCATCAGCGCCAGAATTGCCAACGCAAGAATTGAAAAAATTCTAAAGAACCAGCTTCTGAGCAGAGTTTTGGTTTCATAACGCGCAACCGTTAAAACTTTATAAATAGAAAACATAGCTGTGACCTTTCATTTAATAACAAGTTATGCAACTTTCACCTGGCAAATTAAAACGATTAAGTTCTAATTCATTTCTCCGTTCAGCGATTGCCCCAATTCATATTCCATAAAATACACGTAAGCGTGTTCCAGATTGGGATCAATTTTTTTACCAGGAAAGCCATCCAGTTTATCCGCGACCACCTGTACTTCCCAGCCCTTTTCAGAGGGAACCGTGGAAATCACCGGAAATTTTTCTTTGATGGCATCCAGTTCACTGTCGATGGCATTGATTTGCCAAACGTGTCCTTTTGCCTTTTCAATGAGCTTGTCCGGAGACTCATTAAAAACTACCCCGCCTTCATTCAATAGCGCCATGTTGTTGCAGGTACTGGAAATGTCGCCAACAATGTGTGTTGACAAAATAATGATGATATCTTTCTGGCTCATCTCGGCGAGCAGGTTGCGAAAACGGATTCGTTCTTCCGGGTCCAGTCCCGTCGTGGGCTCATCGACAACAACAATTTTTGGCTCCCCAATCAGCGCCTGGGC
>NBLI01000094.1 GCA_002084535.1 Candidatus Zhuqueibacterota bacterium 4572_119 | reverse complement strand
TTTAAATAGGCTATAATTTTTGCAAAGCACTTTTCATCAGCTCCCACAAATTCCGGTGGATTAATGCCATTTTGTTTAAAGTCATCATCTAGCATTAAGCGCGCGACAGCAGTACATGGATAGCCGGTTGTCCTCGCCATAGAGCTGGTTTTTGAAATGGGATCGTATTTATCAAATAAGTGATAAGTGTATTTTTTTTCTGTTCCCGCTTCATTACCTGAAATCACAATTTTCATAATAGTAAATTCTTCTTCTTTATCGCTAAGTTGCCACATGGGAAACAGTAATTTACTTGTTAACTCAATAGGCTTAACTCTTTGGTGTCCAATGTCTAACGGCTCGCTGCTTAAAAAGCCACTTTCTCTTAAAATTCTCATAATTTCAATATGTCCCGGATAGCGGAGTGTTTTTTCTTTCATATTTTTAATGTTCATTGTTTGGAGCAGGCTGCGTAAACCATCAGTGTTAAATGATTCTAAAGTACCAACGCGAGGGAAATCAATTAGCTCTGGCTCGGAAAGAGCCGGCTTGATTACAATTTCGCCATTTTCCATAATGCGGGATGGACGTATATATTCTTCAATAACATCAATGGGCGAAAACGGCGCTTTATATTCATAAGGCCATTTTCGGATAAATGGCAATCCGCCAACATAACATTCAAAGTTATCAATTTCCATTCTTTGGTTATGGTAACCCAGGATTAAATTGCTCATTCCCGGCGCGACACCACAATCCATTACTGCTGTTACTTTTTTTTCTTTTGCAAGCGTATCGAGTTCAAATGGATTTTCCGGGAAAAATGATATATCAACAATATTTTTTTCAGCTTCAATAACGGCTTTCAAAGTTTGAAATCCCATGAAACCGGGTACAGCACCGATTACAAGATCAAAATCAGCCACAATGTTTTGAACAACTTTTGGATCAGATAGATCTTTTGTGAGCGTTTTTATTGGAAAAGCGTTTAATTTACCAAGATTTTCCAAATTGTTATCTACAGAAGTTATTTTATAATTTTTACAAAGATCGATGGCAATTGCACTTCCCACCATTCCAGCGCCCAATACGATAATTTTTTTCATATTAAACAGTTTCCCTTTATTAATTAATTTTGAATGTGAATTAAAATCTTAACGTAAAAATAGTCTCCACACCCGGATTGGAAGCTACGCTAATGCTCCCTTTGTGCAAACGCATTATCTGACGTGACAGGCTCAATCCGATCCCGGAGCCATCCTGCTTTGTTGTAAAAAATGGTATGAAAATTTTACTTAAAACATCTTTTTCTATGCCTGATCCATTGTCGAAAACCTGAATTGTGGTTCTGCTGCGTAAATCAAGTTTGGCTGATAAAACGACTTCACGGCTTGTCTGATTTTTGAGAGCAATAATTGAGTTTAAAAGAAGGTTGATTAAAACCTGCTCTATCATTTCCGGGTCAGCGGTTAATTCCAAAGTTTCAGGATCAATCGTGGTTTTAAAAATGATATTATTTTTCTTCATTTGAGCTGACATTAGTTGTGTAATTCTTTCAAACAAAGAAGAAACCTGAAAAATTTGAAAATTTGGACTGGGAATTCGATATAGTTTTCGATATGATTGAACAAAATTTAATAAACCATTACTGCGCTTTTCAATTGTTTGGACAGCACAGCTAACGTCTTCGAGTATCTCGCTATCTATTTGTTTGCATTGATCTTTATCTTTTTGGCAATCAGATAGAAGTCCATTTACGGTTGAAGCTAAAGAGGAAATAGGTGTGATTGAATTCATGATTTCATGGGTAAGAACGCGAATTAAATTTTGCCAGGCTTCCATTTCTTTTTCTTCTAATTCTGTTTGAATATTTTGCAACGAAACCAACTTGTATCTTTGCTCCCGTAAAATAAAACCAGTGGCATATATGGCAAATTGGAGTGTTTCATTTTCATCGGTGAATTTAACCAAGGCTTTTTCACCGGGTTCCAATTTGAAAAGAGTTCTTACAAGTTCCTGACTTAATTTATTGAGACTTTTTATATTTTTCAGTTGTGGTGATTTTAATAATCGCTTGGCAGCTGTATTGATTAGCCCTATTTCACCATCCAGCTTAAATGAGATCAAACCTATGCCGATGTGCTGCACAACGGTTTCTAAATATCGATGATGCTCTTCGCGTTCCGCTCTTGTTTTTTGAAACTTAAGCAGCACTTCATTAAACGCTTGTTTAAGCTCGGTGAATGAAGTGCCAAGGTTCTTTGCGCTGAAGGATTGAGAAAAGTCATCATATTTAATCGCTTCTAAAAATCGGTAAAGGTCTCTGTTGGTTTTTTCAATATAATGAATGAGTGAAAATATTTGGTAAATAATTGCGGCGCCAAATATAAAATAAACGGCGATCAGGTTGGTGTTCATTATAAAATAGATAAAAAGAAAAATAAAAACCGCAAGCAACAAAATCCGAATAATACAATTGAGACGAAAATTTTTAAATACCATATTTTTCCAACCTGCGATAAAGGGATGTGCGTGTTAAACCAAGCTCCCTGGCTGCTTTTGATATATTCCCGGAATGTTTTCCCAGGGCTTTTCGGATAATAAGCTTTTCTGCTTCTTCCAGGTTATAATTATCAAATATTAGTCCGTCTTCGCGGAATTCTCTGGTCGAAAGAAAAATATCAGAAGGTTGCAGAACAGTTGCTTCTGTCATTATTACAGCCCGTTCGATCGCGTGCTGCAATTCTCTGACATTGCCAGGCCATGAATACTTTTCTAATTTTGAATGTGTAGTGGCATTGAGCCTTTTCAGGGGAACGTTGTATTTTTTGCAGTAAATACCCAAAAAGTGATCGACCAATAATGGAATATCCGCCAACCTTTCACGCAATGGAGGTAAATGAATTTCAACTGTATTTATTCTGTAAAGCAGGTCCTGCCTGAATTCTTTATTGTGAACCATTTCATTGATTGATCTGTTTGTGGCACTAATCAGGCGTACATTGATGGGGATTGGGTTATTGGAACCGAGACGAAAAATTTCCCTGTTTTGCAGTGTTGTTAGTAATTTTGCCTGTAATGGCAGTGTCAAATTTCCGATTTCATCCAAAAAAAGCGAACCACCTGATGCAATTTCAAATCTTCCCGCACGATCTTCTTTGGCATCGGTGAAAGCGCCTTTTTTATGCCCGAAAAGTTCGCTTTCAAACAATGTATCAGATATAGCTCCCATATCGACATTGATAAAAACTTCATTAGCACGAAGGGACTGCCGGTGAAGTTCTCGCGCGACAAGCTCTTTTCCTGTACCATTTTCTCCGAGGATTAATATATTCGCTTCCGTCTGCGCGACTTTGCTGATTGTATCAAATACTTTCTGCATTTCATCAGAAGCACCGACAAAGTCTTTGAACGGCTTATCCAGATCGTCTATGAGCTGCTGCTGACGTTTTTTTAGGCTATCCACTTCGGCACGAGAGCGCTTTAAATTGAGGGCAGAATTGATGGTGGCTAATAGTTTTTCATTCTGCCAGGGTTTTAAAATAAAATCATTGGCGCCTTCTTTCATGGCTTTAACAGACATTTCCACGTCACCATAAGCAGTAATTAGAACCACAATTGAAGAAGGATCAATTTCCATTATTTTATTAAGCCAAAAAAATCCTTCTTTGCCACTGGTAACATCCCCGGCAAAATTCATGTCTAATAGTATGACATCGTAGTTTTCGTTTTTTAAAAGAGAAGGAATGGTGTTCGGATCAGATTCCGTGTGAATGAATTCAACGTGCTGCTTTAGAAAAAGTCTTGCAGCTTGTAAAACATCCACATCGTCATCGATAATTAAAATTTTTCCGTAATTTTGTTTCATAGGGATTGATTTAATAAAAGGACAATGATATGTTGTTTGAAAAAATTATATAATGGAAAATCAATTTATGACTATATACAATTTTTAAAATGAAAAGTCAAGTTTTTTGTTCGAACGATTCAGGTAAAATGTTTGAAAATATAATATTCAAAAATTGGACTGATAGAATATGACTTGTCGTAGAGCTTAATAAAACAGTAGTTTAAAATTAACCTGAAAAGTGATACTGTGCTAATTCGTATGGGTAAAAAAGCTAACGCAAAATTCACATCGCAGTCAACTGTACGTTATCGAACATAGGGTGTAGCGTAAGCGGATACCTGATCAAATTTCAAAGTATATAAGTCAATAAAAAACAATAATGGCACAATAGTTGGATGTATTATTGAAGTTACTATTGTTAAAACGCTATAATCATAATGATCAGGAGAGTTTAATGGACCGGCAGCTTAAGAAAAAGAAATGGACTCTTAAAAAAATAACCAGCATTGTATTTATATCAATTTTTTTGTTAGTAATTTTTTACACAATCTTTTTTGGAGATCGAAGTACCAAATTAAATGTTAAAAAAGAGCGGATAACAATTTCAACAGTCACCAAAGGACCATTTAAGGAATTTATTCCTGTGATTGGGACAGTAATTCCTATTCAGACCATATACCTCGATGCCGAGGAAGGCGGTCGTATTGAGGAACGATTTGTGGAAGCCGGTACTTTTGTTAAAGAAGATCAAAATCTGGTACGGTTGGGCAATACAAATTTATTACTTAATATCATGTTCCGCGAAGCTGAATTTTATGAGCAAAGTAATAATTTAAGAACAACCAGACTGATGATGGAGCAGAACAGGTTGAATCTCAAAGCTCAGTTGGCTGACCTGGAATATCAAACACTCCGGCTGAAAAGACAGCATGATAGGAATGTTGATTTATTGGAAAAGAATTTAATTTCTAAAAAAGACTATGAAGATGTTAAGGATGAGTATGACTATTATAACAAGCGCGTAGCTTTAGCTGTTAATACTTATAAGCAGGACTCGCTATTCAGGGCGACTCAAATCGAGCAATTGGAATCATCATTAACCCGGATGCAGAACAATCTGGAAATCGTAAAAAAGAAACTGGAAAGATTGACGATTAAAGCGCCCATTACCGGACACCTCACATCTCTCCACGCTGAGATTGGAGAGTCGAAGAAACCCGGAGACCGCATCGGTAAAATCGATGTTTTGGACAGCTTTAAGGTTCGGGTGGCAATTGATGAACATTATATTGCCCGGATAGAAGAAAACAGGTTTGGCACATTTGATTTTGATAATAGAACATTCAAATTAAAGGTTCACCGGATTTATCTTGAGGTGACCGATGGAAAGTTTGAAGTTGATATGGTTTTTATTAACCAAACTCCGTTAGCCATTCGCAGGGGCATGTCTCTGCATATCCGGTTGGACTTGGGTGATTTAACTGAAGCGATACTTTTACCAGTCGGAGGGTTTTATCAAAAGACCGGTGGACAATGGGTTTATATAATTGATGAATCGGGTGATTTTGCCTACAAAAAGAAGATACGAATAAACCGTTCAAACAGTGAAATGTATGAAATCGTTTCTGGCTTGAATCCGGGCGATCAGGTGATTACTTCGTCTTATGATAATTTTGGGGATAAAGACAAACTCATTCTTAAGTGAAACGTCAAATGTGAAACGAAAGATGTGAAACGTGAGAAGTCAAATGTGAGACGTAATTCAAATTTGTATTTTTAGTTAATTGTTAATATTGCCCAGGAGGAATGAACATGTTAAATTGAGGTCATAAGAAATTAAATGTTTGGAAGATGGCAGTAGAGTTTGTTACAAAGATATACAAATTAACTTCAAATTTTCCAAAAGAAGAATTATTTGGTATTACGTCACAAATGCGAAGGGCATCAATTTCTGTACCATCTAACATTGCTGAAGGAGCCTCTCGGAGTTCTGCAAAAGAACGAAAACGTTTCTTTGAGATTTCACGTTCTTCTTTAGTAGAAATAGACACGCAGTTAGAAATTGCACTAAAGTTAGCATATTGTATCCAAACTGATTTGAATGAAATAAGCGAACAGATGAATCATCTTTTCGCTTCGCTTTCAAAATTAATAGCGAAAACAAAATAAATGATTTTTAATGAATTATCCAAAAATTAATTAATGTATGTTTTTTTTAAACATCTGACATCTCACGTTTGACGTCTCACTATCAATGCGTTAATATTTTGGAACATTATTTACACATTCTTACTAACTAAAGGAACCCAAAAAATGATCCAAACCAAAAACCTAAAAAAACTCTACACCACTGAAGAAGTGGAAACAACTGCTTTAAACAACATTAATCTGGAAGTTAAAGAAGGTGAATTTGTTGCTATTATGGGACCATCAGGCTGTGGGAAATCGACTTTGTTAAATTTACTGGGGCTTCTGGACAATCCATCCAGTGGAGAATACTTTTTTCTTGAAGAAGAAGTTGCAAAATATACTGAACGACAGCGGGCTAACCTGAGAAAGAACAATATTGGATTTGTTTTCCAGAGTTTTAATCTGATCGACGAATTGACAGTCTATGAAAATATAGAATTGCCTTTGCTTTATTTGGGTACATCTTCAACAGAACGAAAAAAGCTGGTAAATAATGCAATGGAGCGCATGCAAAT
>NBLI01000093.1 GCA_002084535.1 Candidatus Zhuqueibacterota bacterium 4572_119 | reverse complement strand
TACAGTTACCCAACAAATTGGACCGGCAAATGAATGGAAACAATTATCCTGGTCGGTTGACAGTCTGACAGCGACAACCAATTTTTCAATAGATGTTATCGGTTTCAACAAAACCTCGCTGGGCTGGGACACGATAATGACCAACTTAACAGAATTTAACGGTGTAAGCCTAACAGCGTTTGAATCTGATATTTATCCATTTCTCAAGTTAAAAGGAAATTTTTCCAGTTCCGACCGCTTTTCAACGCCCCTTTTAAATGAATGGAAAATCACTTATACACCTGTCAGCGACATTGCTATAAACGAGCAGGTAGTCCGTATTAGCCCTGACACATTAATCGAAGGATCGTTATTAAATATTTCCGCAGATGTACACAATGTCGGGTATATTTCCGAAGACAGCGTGAGATTCAAAATCTATTATAAAAACGCTTTTCAGGAAAAGTTTTTAATCAGTGAGAACATTTTACAAAGCGTAGAAGTTAATCATTACCAGACAATTAACCAAAAATGGGATACCAAAGGCAAAGACGGCAGAAATCAGATTTATATTGAGATTGATCCAGAAAATCAAATAAATGAATTAAGTGATAATAACAACATTTATTTCCAGCCTGTTTTGATTTTATCCGATACGAGCAAGCCAAACGTGCTTGTTAGCTTTGATGGGAAAGAAATTCAAACAGGTGATTATGTTTCCCAACAGCCGGTGATTTTAATAAATATTTTTGATAACAGCCCCGCCCAAATTGAAAGTGATACTTCCCGCTTCCATCTTTTATTAGATGGGCAAAGAGTGACTTTTTTCAACAACGAAGATATTATTTCATTGCTTCCAACCTCTGGTTCGGAAGATCCATTGTTAAGAGCTACGCTCAAATTCACCCCGACATTAACCGATGGTCACCATTCTCTTGACATTTTTGTTAATGATGCCAATGAAAATAGCGCGTATCATAACAATAATTTTAATGTTGAAAGTGAATTAAAAATTTTCTCGCTCTTAAATTATCCAAATCCGTTTTCAAATAATACTTTTTTCACTTTTCACCTGACGCAGCCAGTGGAGAAGTTGAGTATTAAAATTTATACAACGTCAGGACGCCAAATCCATAAAATAGAATCTTACAGCCTCGAAGCCGGTTATCAGCAGATTTTCTGGGATGGATTGGATATGGACGGCGATGTTTTAGCAAATGGCGTTTATCTTTATAAAGTCATCGCGCGGAGCGGACAGGAGCAAGCAGAGAAAATTGAGAAAGTTGTCGTTATGAGATAAAAACTCTCCCTACGGCATTCAGACAATTTTTCTTTGCAACCCAAAATTTTTATCAAAACTAGTAATGGAACATTTTTGGTTTTATATCATTGAAAACAACAATTTAACAATAAACTGATTAAGGAGTAACAAACATGAGAGCACTGATTACTGGTGGTGCGGGATTTATTGGATCCCATTTGGCAGAAGAGTTATTGAACCGCGGAGATATGGCGGGTGCTTGGGCCAACTACTAAAAGCCGGTGGAGTTATTCCAGTTCAAAAGCTGTGGATGAATTTTTAGCACTGGCATACCACAAAGAGAGAAACCTGGGAGTAACTATCGCAAGATTTTTTAACACCGTCGGACCTCGCCAAACGGGTCAATATGGCATGGTTATACCGCGTTTTGTTGTTCAGGCGTTAAAAAATGAACCCATTACAGTTTATGGAAATGGGAAACAGGTACGGTGTTTTGCCTATGTAACGGATGTCGTGGATGCTGTTATCAGCATCGCGAATCACAAAGAAGCCGTTGGTCAAATTTTTAATATCGGCAATAGCGAACCGATCTCAATTGATGATCTGGCAAAAAAAATAAAAGAAAAAACAAATTCAAAATCTGAAATAAAGTATGTTCCCTACGGTGAGGCTTACGAAGAAGGATTTGAAGACATGTCCATTCGTCAACCCGATTTAACGAAAATTAAAACTCTCATCGGTTACGAACCAAAAGTTAAACTGGATACAATTTTAGATAAAGTAATTGAATACTTTTCTGTTGATGCGTTAAGATTTTAGAATAAAAAAATAGTTATTTCCCAACAAAAAAAGGACAATCACATATTTGACTGTCCTTTTTTTGATATAGACAAACTTTTTTTATGCTTGTTTAACGCTTTCCCAAATTATAGAACTCAACTTCAATTCGCCTGTTTAGCTTTCTCCCGATTGGATTCATGTTATCTCCAATTATTAATTTTTCAGCGCCGCTAAACTTGATGGCAAGCGGTTCATTCTCTCCAAACCCTTTTGGTCTGTTCAGCCGGGTAACAATCTGCTTATATACTTCAGGATTATTTTTCTTTAAAAATATTCTGAAGCTGCTGTCAAACCTTTTTACCCTTTGGTTTGATAATCTTGCGTTCACTCCTGAAGGTCCCACCGCACACGCATGCCCGGTGAGCTTAAAATGCCAGTTTGGATTATCAAGGATTTCTTTTGCCTGCTTGATGACCAAATCCCAATAAAATTTATAAATCGGTTCGGTCTTGGCAAATTGCATGGGAAGCACAATGCGATGACCCTTGTGAAACAGTTTCTCCTGTGTTTCCGTTTCTTTTTCCCTGGTTTTGAAATCTCTACCCAGGCTGTCTTTTAACATAAATTGATAGCCTACATTTATATTTAGCCAGGATTGCAGTTTCTGTTCGTTAATTTCCCAATTGTATTCACCAATGATATTTTTAGCTTTCACGGAGTGTTTAATATTTATGCTGTCTCTTGTCGTGCTTTTTGAACACGTAAAGTAAACATCAGAAATGGGAAGCGCTGTTTTTATTTTCGAGTCAAACGCAACAGGGACAACCTCTTCCTCGTTGTAGGTCTGCCGGATTGGCTGGAACAGAATCTCCTCATCAGCCGATTCCGCGAATATTTTCACGCAACGCCTTTCTTCAAAAACCCAGGCTGCGTCCTGTGGATTTGCCGGGACGCGCCGTCTTTTAAAAACCTCGCCTGGCAGCAACTTTATTTGCGCAGCGCCGGCTCCCAATTGAATTAGTGTATCACGAACTGCCTGAGCTCGATCATTGGCTAAACTTATTGAGCTGTTCTCTGAATTTGGATCAGCAAAGCCCTGCAAGCTTACCTGTGTTCCGGGATTCGCTTTTAACCTTGTCGCCAATAAACGAAGGTAGGGCTCAAAATTTGTTTTATAAATAAACTCCGGTCGCACCTTGCTCAATTCAGGATCAAAATATACTTCTGTTACCATTGGAATGTCAATTGTCTGCTGCGCATTTTCTAAAATGGTAACCTGATCATCTGTGAGAAACGTGCCTTTTGGAATTGTGTAAAAAATCCGCCTTGTTGTGTTGTTGGCTTCATTGCTTTCTTCCAACACATTTTCAAAATCAGCAATTGCTGATAGCTTATGAGCGCCCAGATAAGACGTGTTCCAGGGGACACGTATCACAGTGGTTTGACTCGGCTTTAATTCCTCGACTTTTTGTTTTATCAATTGCCTGTTTTTTTTCTCTTTATCACCGTTTACAGCTATCTGAAATGACGGCAACGTAGAATCAGACAAAACAATGGTAAAGTCTTCTGCCACCCTTGTTCCAATGTTGGCTACTTCCACCAACAAATCACCATGATAATCGTCAGTTGTAATCCAGGGGCTGTATTCAAACTGAATGTCCCTGATTTCAACATCGGGCGTTGGAATAAAAAAGCGTGAAACATGGGAGTTGTTCTTTTCAATGAAACGATGGTGCTGATTTTTATCAGTAGCGATCACTGTCCAATAGTAATCTCCACTGCCACTGACCGGGACTTTTACAGTATCCAAAATGCAATTCACGGCAACATAATAAATAGAATCAGCATTGTTTAAGTTGGTGTAAAACTCACCTGAAAATTTATCATAAGAGGTAACAAGATTCTCCAGCTTCAAGCTATCGCGCTCGACAAGCAAAGTATACTTAACATCATCAAACAAGTCAGGATCACGGCTTTTTTCCCAATTAAAAGTAATGTTTTTTTCAATAACTGTGTCGCCATTTGCAGGGTAAATAAATTCGAAATATTCGGGTCCAACCGGTAAGTGATTGACCTCTCCACGGTACGTGCGTGAGAAAAATTCGCCCTCACCAACCGTTGCTAATGCCAATTTAAGCCCATTATTTCTACCAGGCAGCACGCTCCGCTGAGAAGTTCTGATGTCATCAAGGCGAATGGCGCCACCAACGGAGAATTTATCCATTAGATCGCTTTTGAATTTATAACCACAATTAATCGATAATAAATTGCCAAATGAAAATTCAGCACCAACGCCAAAGACACCTGGCTCATCTTTGATTTCATAGTAATCTGTTGAAAGCTGAAGCTGTACTCCTGAATGGGTGCCGGCATAAAAGGAAACGCCGGTTCTTAAAGTTTTAGGCAAAGGAGTACCGGCTCTGTCAAACTTCAAATCTGACCCTAATTGTGTCAATGCTACGCCTGCCGTAAGTATCCCATAATTAAAGAGCGGATTGCCCAGTCTGAATTTTGGTGTTCTCGCCAAAAGTCCGACATCCGTAACAAAGGCGCTGGCATTGTAAGTGTCGAGAGTGCTTTTAAAATATTTTAAATTGGCGCCAAAGGAAATATTGTCTGATAATACAGTCAAAGGCTGCCCGATGCTGAGCGCGAAAAGAAAATCATTGGCTGACGCATTTGGGGTAACTTTGTCCGAGCTGTCAAAATCAGGGACACCCTGATAGAGAACACCAACAGAAAACCGCGTCTGGTTGCTGATTGGATTCCGAATCCTTTTGTTCAAAATAAAGGACGCGTAGTAAACATCAGCGATCCATGTTGAATAAGTAGCCGCCCAATGCCACTCTCTTAGAAAGCCGGCTGCGCCTGGATTTGAAAAAATGGCGTGAGCATCGTCTATCTCGGATGTTTGAGATAATGCCATCGACTTCACCCTGGCGCCGGGAAGTTCTTTTAGAAATGACGCCCCTGCCCGAATCTGTCCGAATAGAGCCTGGTTAATAGAGAGACTGCCCAGAAAAACCAATAACAGTACGCAATAAAGTTTTTTTCTATTTCGCATTTTTAACCTTTGTTGCTTAATGGTGCAATTTCATGTTGTTGGGATGAATTAATTCAACTAATAAAATAATATTATTACTGATGTTCGCTGCCGCAAACATTTAGGTTCATGCTGTTGAACTCTCTTAAAAAAAATATTTGTTTTATCTTATGCCGGGCAGCGTTCATTTCATTTTTTCAACGGACAATAATGAATTTTTTCCAGGAATTAAATTCTCCGGATCTCAAAGTTACGATGTAAACTCCGCTGCCAACTCTTTGTCCGTTTGAGCTCATTCCGTTCCAGTAATATGTATTCCATCCCCCATGGAATATATCTTCAGCAACTTTAGTAATATGTTTTCCGGTTAAATCATAAACATCCAGCTTGGCTACTCTTCTGTAGCTTAGTTTGAATTTAATGCCGAGCGCGTCTTCAAGCTCAGGCTTAAAGACATTCCTGTCAAGTACGAGATAGTTGCCACTGTAAACAATAACTGAAGTTTGGGCATTTGCTTCCCTGCCTTTATTGTCCAAAGTACGAATTTCGAAGACAAGTTCATCCTGTCTCTGGCTTGATATCAATGTATCAGGTTTGTAGCTCTCTGTAATATCATACCAAACATCCGGCGTGATAGTCGTGTTTTGGAAAAAATCATCTCCAAAGCCTTTCTGAATCGAACCGTCAGGTAAATAAACCCACAAATCCCAACTCGATTTATATTTTGGAATCTGAATTTTCACGGCAATACTGTCAGTTACATCTACTCTTTCCGGCATGGCTTCAATCAGCGGATACAGGAAAGGTTCCACAACGCTGAACACTGTGTCAATCGCTGTGTTGTCAAAGTACTTTGTAGAATCCTCATTATCACAAGAAACAATTACGGTGTTAATTAAACCTGTTATTCCTTCGGGCATAATGAAAGGTACTGTCGCGTCAAATTTTAGTGAAAAGGTTGACTGAATCTCAAGTGAATCAAAATCCCAGAAAATGGTATCCCCAACAAAAGAATAGCCAGAAGGAAAAACATTGGATATTTCAACTGAATCAGGGACAATATTAAAAACTTTGACATTAATAGCGGTTTCATCGCTAAAATTATCAACCCTGATATTCACAGTATAAGTCTCTTCCTCGTGGACAAATTTTGTTGTATCGCCGCCATCGAAATGAAATGAATCAGTTTCTGCATACTGATAAACTGAAATGTCTGTGTAGAAAACAGAATTATCAATAATCGTTTTATCATTTTCTTCTTCGGTTTCAGGATCATCAGAGGGTTCATCAGGGCTCTCGTCGCTCTTTATAAAGGCTTGGTTCGAAATCAAAGTAACATTCTCTGTTATAGTGACCTGAAAAAATATGGTTACTATTTCTGCCTTATTAGGAGCGACATCACCAATATCGGCTATTAAAACAGGTGTCGTAGAGGTGAACGATCCTTTTGTTGTTGTTGCAGACCCGTCTTTGTACTCCGTAAATTGTGGAATGGTGTCCGCAAAAACAACATTGTGGGCGATTCCCGTGCCAGAGTTCTGAATGGTAATTGTATAGCTGATTATGTCTCCGGGTGAGAGCTTTTTGTTTTTGTCCACATCTTTTACTTTTGCTGATTTCACAAAATCAGGTTCCGCAAAAAACGATGGTGCTTTGGTAATGGTTTTATCGTTTTCTTCTTCGGTTTCAGGATCATCCGTCGGTTCAGGCACTATTTCATTACAAGAAACAAGTCCCTGGTTCTCGATTTGTTCAGCCGCTTGCGTAACCATCACATCAAAATTAATTGTTACTGTTTCAGCATTATCCGCTTGAATGGTTCCGATATTAACAGTAAAAACAGGAGAGGTTGCAACGATCTGCCCTTTGGAAGTTGTTCCAGTACCAGCGATGTACGATGTAAATTGCGGTATCGTGTCTGTAAAAACAACGTTGTTCGCCATGCCGACACCAGAATTTGTTATACTAATCGTATATGAAATAACATCTCCCGGTGATATTGAACCATCACCATTTACATCATAAAAATCATCGTTTTTGGTTACGTCATCTTTCCCGGAGAAATTTGGTGGCTTTGGATCAGTGATTGTATCATCATCGTTTTCCGGAGTGTCAGGATCGTTTGTCGGATGTTTGTCGGTTTCATCGCTTTCTACGTATCCTTTATTTCTCACCGATTGCGTCGAATCAGTTACCAATACATCAAAATTAATCGCCACAGTTTCAGTTCCATTCGGCGCAATTGAGCCGATATTTACTTGTAAAACTGGTGTTGTACTGACAATGCTGCCTTTTGTTGTTGTCAGCGACCCTTCAACATAACTTGTTTGAGCCGGAATCGTATCGGTTAAAACGACATTGTGAGCCACTCCCGCGCCTGAATTTTTAATTGAAATAAAATAAGCAATAGTATCACCGGGTGTCAATGTTCCGCTTCTGTCCGCATCAATAAAAACATCCCTTTTTGTTACATCGGTTTCACCTGAAAATCTCGGAAATTCGGTTACTGTTTTATCATCTTCATCATCAGAATCTGGATCATCTGTTGGATACTCTTCAATATTGTCTCCATCGATAAAGCCTTGGTTTTCAATTCGACTAACAGAATCTACCACCCGCACCTGAAAAGTGATTGTAACCATTTCCAGTTCTTCGGGTAAAACATCGCCAATTTGGATATTTATAACAGGTGTTGTACTTGTTATCGTCCCTTTTGTTGTTGAAATGGAATTTTCAACTAATGAAGTGTGAGCCGGAATGGTGTCTGTGAAAGCAACATTTTTTGCAGTGGCTCCGCCCGAATTTTTAATGGCAATTGTATAATCAATTAAATCCCCGGGTGTGATTAAACCGTCATTATCTTCATCATGAAAAGTATCCCGTTTTAGCAAATCTGTTGCTCCACCAAAATTTGGGAAGCGCGTATAGGTCGGGTCATCGGGATCTTCAGTCTCTGGATCATCCGAC
>NBLI01000092.1 GCA_002084535.1 Candidatus Zhuqueibacterota bacterium 4572_119 | reverse complement strand
TGTCGTACACTTTGAAAAAGCAGATAATGCATCGCTTAACAAATATATTTATTGAAGCTAAAAACATGACTAATTATTACAATTTCAAGTGTGCGACATCTTGACTACAATATGTTACACATTTTAATACCTCTCTTACTGGTTGCGGACAGAGATGTCGTACACTTTGAAAAAGCAGATAATGCATCGCTTAACAAAATATATTTGCTGAAGCTAAAAACATGACTAATTATTACAATTTCAAGTGTGCGACATCTTGAATACACCCATAACTGATGTGTTGCACATTGTTTAAAATTATGCTTGCTTTTCAGGAAACAATAATATATATTGTATATCGCGATACGCGAATCGCGATATAAGATAACTGATTGGAGTGAGTTATGAAAAAACACAGAGGAATGCGTTCACAGGACATTGTCGTGCTGCTCAAAATTGCGTCGATGAAAAAAGAACAGTGGTACTTAAAAGACATGGCATATACCCTGGGAATTAGTCAATCTGAGGTCAGCGAGTCGTTAAACCGTTCCAAAATTGCCGGTTTAATTACAGAAGATAAGAAGCGGTTGATGAAGAATAATTTGCTGGATTTTCTGGAACATGGTCTGCGTTACGTTTTTCCAGGCGAACCGGGCGCTATTCAACGTGGTATGCCTACCGCTCACAGCGCGCCACCATTAAATAGCGCTATTTTATCCGAAGAAACTTATGTCTGGCCCTGGGCAGAAGGTGAAGCGCGCGGTCAGGTCATTGAACCTTTACACCCAGGAGTACCGCTCGCTTGTGCTAAAGATTCAGCCTTGTATGAATTGCTTGCTTTGGTGGATGCCATACGCCTGGGGCGCGCACGGGAAAAACAACAAGCTATGGAAGAATTGCGCGAGCGGATTTTATAATTGACGGATAATGTTTATTCGAACTAAAATAATTGGAGTTCCTGTTATTGAGCAATAAGAATCAAATAATTGCTGCAATTAAAACCGCTACCTGCCCGTTTTTTTATCATATTCAACATATAGCGAAAACAGTGAATTTTCTGATTGATTTATGAAGAATAAAGTTAGAAGAATAACAACATTTGAAACTGAACTTATCTGACGATTTCTATACAACCTCAACCTAAACCTAAACCTAAACCTTTGCCGGTGCCTGCTTCTCATGCCGTTCCCATGTCAACCACCTTCGGTGCATCCAAAACCATTGTTCCGGGTATTTGCGAATGTACTTTTCCAGCCGGCTGTTGTATTCTTTGATAAATTTTTCCAGCTTTATTCTGATGCCGTGTTTTTTACCTCGATAGCTCATGGCTAATACACAGGGGATTTTATGTTTGATGGCGATTTTCGCGGGTCCTTCTGTGGTGGATGCCGGTCTGCCTAAAAAATCGATGAACCTTCCTTTACCGCCGGCGTCCTGGTCGAAAAGAATGAGCACTTTGGCATTTTCCCGCAGCGCCATTATAATGCCGCGCGCCGCGCCTCCTTTGACTTTCAGAGGCAGCAATCCCATGTTCACCCGCTGCTCTTTGATCAGGTCGTCAACTAACAGGTTTTTTTGCTCTTTGAATACCGCGTACATTGGTGGACCGATTTGCGCCACAGCCGAGGCTAAATATTCCCAATTGCCAAAATGACCGGACAAAACCAATACGCCTTTTCCCTGACTCAATGCTTCGTGCAATATTTCCTGGTTTTGCACCGGAACTTTTTCTAAAATATTTTTCCTGTTCAGCAGTGGAGTGCGCGCGAATTCGATCATTGTCCTGCCGAAATGACGGTAGTTGAGATGGATGATACGGTTGATTTCGTCGGCTGTTTTTTCCTTTCCAAAAACGTGAGTAAGATTTTTTAGAGCCGTTTTGCGGCGGGTTTTAATTACATAAAAAAATAAGTCACCAAACCGGTCACCAATAAAGTTGATCGCTCCCGGAGAAAGTCCCCTGGCAAGAAGCCCTACAAAACGGGTCAGATAATATTCAAGTTTGTATTTTACCATACATCGTCCATTTCGTCTTCTATTTCCCAGCGTTTGATTGTTTGTCTGTTTCTGTAGCGGATGATCATAAATCCAAAAAGAAAAAGCAGTAAAATAAATATCCACAAGTAAGTATCAAAATCCATGAGAAAATGCCAGCGATACTTTTTTTGCAGGTGATGGTACCAGTCATATTCAAAATCGAAAAAATCCATCCCGATAGTAGCTGACATTGCCCCGTCTATGTTTTGACCCTGTCCCATTAAAAATATTATTTGTTTAACTTTTGCTTTTCCAAATTGTTCAAAAAGGTATCTTACGGCGAGGTAGCTTTGCTGGTACGCCAGGTGCGCTTTGTCTTTATGAAATTTTAGTACTTTGTCAATATCTTCCAATGATATAATGGATTTTGAAATGAGCGCTTTGGATATCAAAGAGCCGGATGTGTACATTTTTTCCCCGGAGTAATAAACCGCGAGCCCTTCGTTGAACCACCTGGGAACGGGATTCCCACGAACAGCATTATTAAGTAAAATGTGCGTTAATTCATGAATAGCGGTGGTATGAACATTCCCGCGTCTGGTGGAAAATCGCGGTGATTTTAAAATGATAATGTTTCGCGCTGAATAGGCAGCGCCTTCGCTCCACCGTGGGAAATGTTCGCCGACAAATTTTCGGTAAATTAATTCTGACGGGGTGAGATGGACATAAATAGAATCTTTCGATTGTCCGCCGATTTCGGACGCGATTTGCGGGTAAGCATTAACCAACTGGGATAAAATTTGTTCAGCGTTTTTTTTGTCTTTTTTAGTGTGGAATACAATAATTCCGGAATGGCTAATCCGCTCCCACTGAATATTTCTAATTTGGGAAAATCCTGAAGAAAAAAATAAGATTAGAAAAAAGAGTATTGGAAGTGATTTACGAGAGAGTGCTTTGGACAAAGGTTTCATTATGCTGTTCAGTTTCTATATATTCCCGGATTGATTCGGACATTACCTTGATATGTTCTTTTATTTTTTTTCTCGCGCATTCTGAATTGGAGTGGATACAGTGCGTCCCTTTGCAAAAATAAATCCGTTCATCACAATTTTGCTCTTTTTGGAATTGCTGCGTGGGTTTCATTTTCCGGGTGATCTCTTTCCGCGAGAAATTATGTTTACGGCTTATGATTCCAAATTCGGCAGCAGTTTCCCACATGAATTTTTGCAGCCCGATGACACTGGTATTGTCCATGTTGTCAATCAAATCGCAGATATTTTCCCCACGGAATAAGCGGTAGAGTACATCTAATTTTTCGCTGGGGCGCAGAGCGTAATCAGAATTGTCTGGCAAAATTTTTATCCTGTATTAAATTTAATCCTAACTTGGAAATGTTAGACATAGCAGCAGCATTGACTTTTAACACGACTTATTAAGTTCAGTATAACATTTCAATCAAAATCAAAAATTATTAACCCGTTCCAGCAGCATATCCACCAAAAGTCTTAAACTTTTTCGGGCGCTTTCCGGCTTATTTACCTGCCCAAATGTAAAACGAAAATCGGTTGAAAGAACGATACCTTTGTTTTTAAAAAAGCTGCTCGGAATCGGTGGTTTTTTTCCCTCTTTTATATTGGCAATAATGATAAATGGCGCCCTCATATTATAGGAAAGATTATCGACAACGGGCTTGATTGATTCCAGAGAAATTTGATTTTCCCAATCAAAGATGACAATGTATCCCAACATTTTTCTGGAGATTAAATCCCATGACAGATCATTATCCTGATCATCGATACTTAATCCGTATAAATGAAGTGCCAATTGATCATTGGCGTCGAATTTTCCAAATGAGATGCGTTCATTTTTTAAATCTATTTTCCTGCAAATAGAGCGAATAAAATCATCTTTTTGCTGTCCATTTTGACTAATAACAGCTACTTCACCAATTTTCATTTAGCTTTCTTTCAATCAAGCATTTCGAGAGTATAAAAAGTTTTTTTTCAATCGCGAGACCAGTGCAACAACTAATAATTTTTTTGAAAAATTATTATGCCAATTTTGAAAAATATCGAGCTTATAAAAGAGCTTCCCGGAGCATGAGTAATTCCGCTTTGGTTAAATAGACCGGGTTTCCCCGGTTACAACGATCCTCGCTTCTTCTTCCGTATTTGCGCCTGTCCTGCTGCTGCCTGCGATCAGGGATTCTTTGTTGTCGTTGGCTGGTTTCTTTTTTAAATAAATTTGCCACGATGGCTTGTGCCCGTTCCGAGGGAGATTTACCATTGTGCGCCTGTGCTTTCAGCCGTTTTAAATAATCATCAACATAATGAGAATAATTATCTTCAGTTTCCTGGAGATATCCTTTCTGATGCAGCCCCCGCACCAATTCCAGCGTTTTCAAATCATCAAGAGAGCTTTGTTCAATTAAATCATAAATCCGCACTTTGTTTTTTATACCGGAAAGCAGTTCTTTTTCCAAATCGCTGAGCTGTTCAAAATTATTGCTGTTTGTTTTAACAACAATGGCGCTCAAAGGGGGTAATCCCTGTTTGATCTGTTCCCAATCGTTCACCCGGCGCACACCAATATCGATTAGTTTTTTATTGCTTTTTTCGATTCTGCGGTTCAATTTTACGGACACCATTTCCACAAAAAAAGCCCCGACTGTCCAGGTGAACATACGCATAATTGCTTTATCCGGGGGAAGGTCTTCGAGATTGGCGTCCACAACCTCACCGTTTGAAATGCAAACAATACCCAGTGAGTTCTGATGCTTTAATTTTATTACAGCAGATTTTTTACCCAGCTCCATCGTTTGAATTAAATCGACCAGGTTCATTTCTGTCAAATTGCCGGAAAATCCTTTTTCAGTTTGCCCCTGGGCTTTTTCGATTCCAGAGACTTCATTTAACAGGTTCTTGACCCGGGAGACAACCTCTTCAACATAAAACGGTTTGCTGATATAATCATCGATACCGATTTCAATGTTTTTGATTCTGTCATCCACTTTTTTTTGACTGCTGAAAAATATAAAGGGTACAGTTTTATATTGCTGGATGGAGCGGATTTCATTGAAAAAATCATAGGTGTCAAAATCTGGCAAATCAACTTCTGAAATGATGAGATCGGGTTTGACATCCCTGGCTATGTCGATGGCTTTTTGGTTTCCTTCCCAGCAAATAACCTTAAAACCGGCTTTTTGAAGACCGTTCACCAGCGGTGTCATGTAAGTTGTGTCTTTGTCTAAAATGAATATTTTGTAAGTTTTGTGCATATCAAAAACCTAATCTGTGCAAAATGGAACAAAAACAGAATAGATGCCGGTTCAAACAGAGTTTTCCAAAAGGTCATAAACCTAAACTGTAATCAGCTCTGATCGTGGCATCCCTGAATCATAAGTTTTTGTAAAAAGGTAAAAATTAGGTATTTTCCAATCAAAACAAAAACTGTTTATATTGAAGTTATAGCACCATAATTTATGAAAAATCTTAAAATACCTGGTTTTTAGAACAGACTCATATAACTAAACAGTTTTTTGATTTTTTAATATACTGCTTTCAGAGCAGCTCGCCTTTACCTGTTATTTTTCCTAATGATTGTATAGCCAGCATGATGTTAATTTAACAGGTGATCTAACAGCCTTTCTTTGCTGGATTCGTCAGATTCATTCCAGACAATTGCCGGGATCTCTTTTGGCAGTTTTAGTTTGTAACGAATTACCTCAAGATTAAGCGTGTCCTGTTCATCCATATTCATCACAGATACCACGCTGGGCAATTTAAATTTATCGTATATTGAATGAATCAGGTAATTTGAATATTCCCATGTATCCGGTCGAGTGCAGTCGAATGTAAAAATTTTCCCTTTGATTGTATCCTGGATGGATTCTAATAATTTATCAAAATCAGACTCAATTGAGAGCGCCAATAGTTTGACGTTTTCTGTTTTGTCGGAAGCAATTTTGCCAACATTGATTTTTAAATTATCGGTTTCTGATAGATTAATTTCTTTGAAATTATCTCCGGTCAGTATATCCATCAATTCATCTTTGCAATCATAGTCAACACTGATCAGAACGATTCTATCTCTGCCATCATCTTTTATAGTTGATTTAATCTCTTTTCATCCGCCGGTTCCTGTGGCGCGGCTTTTTCATTTTCTTTAACAAACGTGGATTGCCGGATTAATTCCTCATCAATAAATGTTTCTTCTTTTTCTTCTTTTGTATCTTGAATTAAATCGGCTTGTTCCGGAATTATCTTATCCATTGATTCAACGGTTTCCGATGTTGGAAATAGTTTTTCAGCTTCTTTGGGTGTCGGGTCAGTCTGCTGTTTAAAGACATCCGGTGAACTATCTTTGCCATTTTCGATTGATTCGATTAGCGGTTTTAATTCGTTTTCCAGGTCTTCATGTTTATTTTGAGGTTTTAAATCAAAAACAAAATCTTCAAGGTTGTCATCTGTAATTATTGAACTGATTTCTGGTGATTTGGTTACTTCTGTTTTATCTTCTTCAGATTTGCTTTCTTTGTCAGGCTGCCCGGAAAAAAATGCATCGGATTCGGGGCTTTCTTCGTTAGTACGCGGTATTACCTGTTCGATGATTGACATTTCGCTGTCATCATCTTTTTCCTCTTTCGGGACGATCTCCTTTGTTTCTGAATTTTCTTGTTGAGGAGTATCCAAATCCACGGCAAAGGGGTCGTCCGTTTCCAGCGCATCATCTTTTATAACCATATCCCGGCGCATCTGAATCGATGGGATTACCTCTCCATCGGTTGCTTTATCAGGTATTTCAGAATTTGCGGAAGCTTCTGTTGGCGGTTCTGGAAGCGGTAATTCAGTTTCAATTAGCTCGATGGGTTTTTCTTTTATAATAAATTTTTCATCGGCATCATTATTGTCATGTGTTTGAAGCCCGGCTTCGACAACTTCGTTTTTGCTAATTGCCGGTTCTGTCTGGTTGATATATTCCACTTTTTTTTCTGGTTCAATAATATGCCCGGCTGCCACTTTTTCCTTTTTCGGTAAGGAGGTCGGTTTGATAAAACCCTGCTGATATAACCTGACTAACCTTTTTAACGCGATCAGATCTTCCAGGTTGGAATCATCAATTATTTCATTAATGTTCCGCCTGCCATCTAAAAGTTGTGTGAACTGATTGGCACTGTCTCCGATTTTTTTCTTTTGCAGGATTGTTTTAAACGTGGGTGTAATAGTAAATCCAGTGTCAGGCGTGGGAAGCTGGCTTATCAGTTTATCCCTGATTTCCATTCTTTTAATTCCCTGCAACAACAAACCCAAATTACTGATAGAAATTTCTTCCTTAATATCTACGTCTCTGAAAATCATGTTGAAGTAGCCGCTTTTCCATGGAAACATTTGATAAACAGCCTGCTCAAATTTAAAGGAACTGATCGCGGCGTTAATGACCGCTCCTTCTCTGAAATAAACCTGTCCGGTTTTTTTTCCATTGCTGACTGTTAAAATACCTGTTTTACGTTCAACACCAAAACTTTCAATTAAATCTGCCAGGCTGAGCTGGTCCAATCGCCCGGAAAATCGTTTGTAGGTTTCCAGTTGGTCTATCTTTCTCTTTTCCAGCCGGCGCAGCACCATTCGGATATGAGCGATGACTTCTTTCACATGAAGGGGTTTGACAAGATAATCTTTGGCGCCCAACTCAAACGCGCGGATTCTCTGCTGAACTTCGCGTTGTTTCGTGAGGCGGGCAGACTTGTTTCAGTCAGGATAAGTTTGGGAGGCGTGCGCTGAATTTTTTCCCATGCGTCCCTACCGTTAGATGAAATGATCACCATAAATCCTGATGCTTCAAGATTTTCCTTGAGTATTCCAAGGTTTTTGGTGTCGCCGTCAGCGATGAGTATTAATTGATTATCCATTAATAAATTCCGATTACCGATATTCAGCCAGTTATCTGAAAATTTGCAGCATTAAATATACTTAAATTTTAAAACCTTGTCAAGCTGTTTTTAAAAGTAGATTACAGAAAAAAGACCAATCTTCATGATTATTAATTAATGAGTTAACTGTTTTTATTGATATTGTTCTATTTTAATTGACAGCGGTTTAATGGATGAAATCAAACCACTTAGGTACAACGATGCAATCTTTGTGCCTAACTATAAATTTATTATCGAATTGAATCCAGAAATTAACAAATATTATTTGAAAAAAATGAACTGTTGAATTAATACAAAAAAATGGTTGCTTCTTGTGAAAATAATGATAAATTTAAGAAAAAATTTTTCAAATCGGTTTGTTTGCCTGTATTTACTATCTTAAAAAATAACAGCAAAGTACGGGTAAAGGCGAAGGCAAAAAAAATAAATTGAGCTCTTGAGTGAGCCGTTTAATAATTCCCTGGTTAACATTGGATTTTCATCTTTTCTTAATCTTTACCCTGAAAGATCGATAAAGCTAAAGGCAAAGTGGTTAAGGTGATTTCAGCCTTGCTCAAAGAATTGCCGGATGATTACCAATACCGGATTATTTTCATGCGTCGAAAGATGGAGGAAATTCTTGCTTCGCAAAAGAAAATGCTTATCAGGAGAGGCGAACCAACCGACAGGATTCCGGATGAATTGATGGCAAAAGAATTCGAGAAACATGTGCAAAAAGTTGAAGCCTGGTTGGCTGAAAAGTCAAACATGGAAGTTCTTTATGTAACCTATCATGAAGCAGTCCAAAATCCAGCTGATAATATTAGAAAAGTAAATGAGTTTTTGGGGAACACGCTTGATGAAGATGTTATGATGAATGCTATTGATCAAAATCTTTACCGGAACAAAAAATAATTCATCAACAAAAAAGATTTAGTGAAACATCAAACGTTAAAAGTCAAACAGGAAAAATTGTTATCCAAATTTCTCGTTTGACTTTTAATTTTTGGTATCTTACTTAATGAATCAATCTGATTAAATTTTTTGTTAAAATAAATAGTTTTCGTTCAAGCACTAAGTAAATACAATCGGGATTTTCCTGATCATAACTTTGCTCCGCAATATTTGCAATAAACAGCATCTGTATCATGTCCTTCAGCGCTGCATTGAGGACACGTTTGGGTGGATATACCGCCACTGCTTGTCTTTGAAATTTCTACGGTTACAATCCCCGTGGGTACAGCGATAATACTGTACCCCATAATCATTATAATTGCTGCCAAAGTTTGCCCCAAGCCTGTTTTCGGTGAAATGTCTCCATACCCCACAGTTGTCAGCGTTACAATAGACCAGTAAATACTTCGCGGGATACTGGTGAATCCATTTTTTTCTCCCTCGATAACATACATTAATGAACCAAGAATGATGACCATTGTGAGTACTGTAAACAGAAAAACGGTAATTTTTCGCCGGCTGGCTCTTAATGCCTGTTTTAACTGTTTTGCCTCCCTGATATATTGGACAAGCTTAAGCACACGGAATACTCGCAATACTCGCAGAATCCGAATGACGGTCAAGAAGCGGCTGCCGGGGATAAAAATGCTTAAATAAGTGGGGAGGACAGCCAGAAGATCGACAACACCATAAAAACTGGTGGCATAGCGTAGCGGTCGCCCGACAGAAATCAACCTGAAAATGTATTCGATGGTAAATAAAACAGTGAAAAACCATTCGATAAGAAAAAGAAGGCTGCCATATTTTAGTTTGATCGGATTGACGCTGTCCAGCATCACAGCCAGTACACTCAAGATGATGCTAAAGATCAGGATGACATCAAACCATTTTCCGGCGGGAGTGTCAGCTTCAAAAATTATTTCGTGGCATTTTTGCTGCCATGGCACTAAAGGATTATGTTCAGTTTTTTTATTCATTTTTTGATAAATTCGCTTTAAAAATTATTTAGAATAAAAAAGAAGAGAATGACAAAGAAAAAAGTTATCGAATAAAAAAGACCGCGCCTTTTTCGACCAAATTCAATTGATTTTGCTGCGTCCATGTGAAATTTATTTTCTTTTGTCTGGATTAAAACTCCATGGTTTACGAGGTCTTTGATGAACCTTGAATCCTGTATTTTGATGTCATCTAAAAGTTTTGCGTTACCGCTGCTGGTTATTTTTTTTTCTTTAAATAATCGAATATAAGATAATTGCTTAAAAATTAGAAAACTGAATATAGCATAAATCACAACAAGTGGTATGGTATACATAAAAATAGCTCCTATTATTTTTAATCAAAATAAACCGGTCGATTCGGTTTATTTAAATGTTGACGAATTTCATTCAAATGACGCTCATTGGTGCGACTGGATGACAATGGTGGAAGATTGGCAAAATCAAAAAAATCCACACTCAGTGTTTCATAGCTTGGTCGAGCATCCCCGCTAATAATTTCACAGAGAAAAATAATCTTAAAAGCATGGTAAAAATTGAGCGGGATACCATCCCTGTTGGCGTCAAACACAGCAACTATTTTTTTTGCTTTTACCGCGAAACCACTTTCTTCCTTTACTTCGCGTTCAATGGTCTCCGATGGCAGATCACCAACATCAGCCCAACCGCCGGGCATACTCCATTTCTTATCACTTCGTTCTTGCACCAGCAGAATTTTTCCATCACGAAAAACCGCTCCCCGGACATCAACTTTGGGCGTGGCATAGCCTGGCTGGAGGTTGAAATTATCCAGGATAGTTTGCTTATTCAGATTACTTTCACTGGCAGTCATCTCTGCAGCGATTTCCATGAGCCGGGAATAGCGTTCTTTTTCATATTCATTTTGCTGATATGCAAGACCCGACTGGCTTAATGCCTGAATTTCTCTTGCCCATTTTATCAGATCTGGTGTTTGGTTTTTAGTCATTTGAGTTCTGATTGTTCTTTTGTGGTGGCAGATTGAACATTGTTGAAATTTCAGATCGTTGGAATTTTTATTTTTTAAATCAATGTTTGAAAGTTTAAATTTATTGATTTTCTATGAAATAATCAATACAAAAAAATGGAATTTCTTTTTCATTAATCCAAATTTTGGTTTTATGTCGTTTTGTGTGGGTATGTGGTTAATAAAAAAATATTTGCCACTGATTTTCAGTAACCGGTCACAGGGTACATTATAGAAAAATTTTATCAAACCGCTGAAGCGGTTGTAGAATTATCTTTATTTGTATCAACCACCATGATAAATCATGGTGATAGTTCAAATTTGAAGCAGCACCACAATTCATAGTGGTGAAAAAAAATGAACAAAAAGCCGCTATTTAACCGCTTCAGCGGTTTCAGGACATTACTTTAATTTCAACTCTGTGATCGGATACGCTGTGAAGCCTCGCCGCAACAACTCAACCTGTTTAGCCCGCTGATATACTTTTTCGAAAAAACCATATCCAGGTATATTATGGGCTTCAAACGTGGAACCTGTTATTGTTTCTGTAATTTCTTTGTTTTTTAAATTCATTATATCAGTGTTACATCTGTGTTAATCTGTGGCATTAGTTAATTCAAAATTTTACAGGAATATTGACAATCAAATTGCCCAAAGCCCACCAATACTTTCCAGCCAGTCCGCGATATTTTCAACCGCGTGGGAAATATCATTACCTGACATGTCAATTTCCAGCGTTGGCAATATTGATTGTTTGATCAAATCACGCATGATTTTTTGCTCTTCTCTAAAGATATTCAAATCATCATATTGGGAAGGATTCCCGGATACCTTTATTCTTTCTTCTCGCGCTTTTTTAAATGATTCATCAGAACGCGTACAGAAAACGAGATGAAATCCCAGTGCGTCAAGTTTTTGCTCCAACCAACTAAAGTCATAATTTTTCCCGTATGTTTTTAATTGGTACATTTGAGTTGAAATATGAAAACGGTCAATAATCCAGGAATAGTATTTCTGTAATTCAAACAAGCGCGCCCAGGTACGGTAGGTTTCCATAGCGCGTTCTTCTTCCTGTGGTTCAAAGTTGATCAAACCACGTCCCCAGGGAAAGTTTGTAAAAGCACACCATTCAGCGGAAATGATGGGGGAGTGGTAGCGATATTTCCTGGGTCCCACTATTCGTGGGTGGTCATTTAAAGCGAAGGCGATTTCAGTTTTAAAAGTGAGCCGCGTGCCTTCAAGAATTATTTTTGGACAAAGTTTTCCTGGCATTTATTTCTAACCATTTTATTAAATTTAAAAGATTAGCCCTCCCGGGAAAACAAAGGAGGATCGTCAAATTGATTACTCAGTTGATTGATGAATTAATAGTCAATTTTTTTAAATCCTTGTGTTGAAACCGTCTATTTTGTGAGCTCCAATACTTTTTCAATTGCTTTGTCCAGCTGAGGGTCGCGATTATTTAAATCATCATTTAAATCATTAATAATGAAAATGTCAGGTTTTACTCCTCCGCTGGTTTCCAGGTCTTTTCCGTCAAGTGTATAACAGCCCCAAAACGGAAGCCTGAACGATCCGCCATTCATCAATCTGGAACTGGTGGTAAAAATCAACCAGCCATAAGTTGTATTTCCGATTATTGGTCCACGATTCAAAGCACGGAAACCGTTAGCAGTCATTTCTCCGTCACTTAGCGTAACTTCGTTAATTAACAGAACAACCGGTTTATCCGCAAAGCCATAGGTTGACTGTGGCGTTTCCGCTAAACCCCTGATTTGCCATTTGGCATATACGGGTTTCATTAATGCCTGTAATACACGGTCATGAACATTGCCACCGAAATTGTTACGCAGATCCAGGATTAGACCTTTTCTGGGAACCGCGTCGCGTTCCAACTCTTTGAGAAAACGGGTCAAATCACTTTGTCCCATCGCGCGCATGTAGATATACGCTATTTGATCTTCAGTGTTATTTTTCACAATTTCTTTTCGGCTGTTTATCCATTCTTCAAGTAAAAGGCGATTTTCAACTCGCGAGCTTATCGGTTTGACAGCGACTGTTATGTTTTTATTTAATTGTTGATTTTTAATAGTTAATTTTACTCTCTCGCCGAGGTTCCCATTAAGCAACTTCCAGAAATTTTCATTTGCTTTTACTTTTTCGTTATTAATAGAAATAAGTTTATCCCCGGATGTAACACTATCCCGGTGAGCATAAAGAGGGGCATTTTTAATTAGACGATCTATAAGGATTTCATTGTTTTTAATTTCCCAGACAGCTCCGACATGACCGCTGCGATTTTCGGTTGGAGAAGTGTTCGGACCATAAATTCCAGTATGAGAGGAGTTTAAATAACCAATCATTTGGTTGGCATAGTCGAAGAAATCTGTATCCTCCCTTACTTGTTGGAGAACAGGTAGGAATTGCTGATAAATTTTTTTCCAATTAACCTGGTGATGTTTGTTATCATAATAATAATATTCCAATGTATAATAAAGTTCAGCGAGCATTTGTTCGTAGTCCGCGGTTTTATCAATTTTAATTTTCGTATCGAAAGAGATTGACTTGTTTTTTTTACTTTTCAGATCAATCCTGCCAATTTTACCCCTACTTAAATAATAAAGGAATTTGCCCTTTTTATCAATTTCTAAATTGCGGAGATTTTTTATCTGGCTCATAAAAGGTTCGTATTTACCCCGCTTTTTATCACTTAAATTCGTTTCCCATAAATGAGATGTTCCATCTACATTTGAAACAAAATAAACAGTACTGGTGTCTTTGGGAGAAAGAACAAAACGGCGGTCATTTCCCAGCGTGTTGGTCACTGTTTTTGTTTGAAGATCAATATCTTCCAATTTAAATTCAATTTTCAAATTTATTTGTTTCTCATCCTCTTTGCTTTTCTTGTCCTTATCTTCTTCACTTTTTTTCTTTTCTGAGAATAATTTTTCAAACTTATCTTCCTTAAATTCTGCTTTTTCGGGCTGCAAATACACCTGGTAAATATCCCACTTTCCTGTAAATTCCGGAAAACTATGACCATAACGATTTGAAGAAAAAAGTAAGAATTTACCATCCATCGACCAGAGTGGTCCTGATTCGTCATAGGCTGTATTGGTAAGCCGGGTTTTCTTTTTGGTTTTAATGTCAATTGCAAAAATATCACTGTTACCATGCTTGACAGGAACTACTGCCAGATATTTGCTATCTGGTGACCATGCTATTTCACTCCCAAACCTTCCTCCAAAATCATCCTCAATCAACAGATAGTCTTTTTTGCCATTAGGTTGAATTAATCTGATTTGCCGCTGTCCGGCAAAATACGCGATCCACTTCCCGTCAGGAGACAAGGTTGGTGCCAGGATGTCTTTATTTGAATTTGTCAATTGAATGCGTTTTTTATCTCCAAGAGCGGAAGTTTTATATAAATTTGGATTAGCGTTAAAATCAGAAACGTAGATTAGGTATTTGCTGTCTTTGTCCCAGATAACATCCCTTTCACGCCAATGAGAATGAGTAATGTTTCGGGCATAGCCGCCATTGGTTGATAAAACAAATATTTCTCCCCTAACAACTGCGGCGATTTTTTTCCCATCTGGTGATAGTCGGAATTCTGAAACAGGTTTGTTTTTGGCATAATAGGAGTTGTTGTTTTTTGTTTCTATCGGGACGTCAATTTGAAGCGGATGGGATTCACCATTTGAGAGTTGGGTGATCCAGATACCAAAATCCCGTTCATACACAGCCAAAAACTTATTACGGGAAATGGACATCCAGGTAATGTCTTTATCTTTGAATTCTGTAACAGGCTGCAAATTCGAACCGTCCGCTGCAATTACCCAGATGTTTTTTGTTTTATATTTTTGATCACTGACAAAATATATCTTTTCCCCGGCAGGATCCCAATTTTGCCAGTAGCAGTTGCTGGGATTAGAATAAACTAATTTTGCCTCCTTATCTTCGAAATTTTTCATCCAGATTTTTGTTGAGTTACTACCGAGATAGCCCCGACGCCACCAAAAATTATTTTCCATACCTGTTAAAAATAAAAAGCTTTTTCCATTTGGGCTGATTTTCGCGTTATATGACCAGCTCCAATAGGTATCTAATACAGGAGTTGGATTGCCTCCGTTGATATGTATT
>NBLI01000004.1 GCA_002084535.1 Candidatus Zhuqueibacterota bacterium 4572_119 | reverse complement strand
AACGTGGTCAACGCGGTCGGCCTCTCTGCCATTGGTCCTTACAAAGTTCCCAATATCTCCATTGACTCAGCCTGTATTTACACCAACCTGCCGCCCTGCGGTCCTTACCGAGGTTTTGGCTATTCCGAATTCCTGTTCGGGCTTGAATCCCACATCAACCGCCTTGCTAAAAAACTCAACATGGATCCGGTTGAATTCCGAAAAAAGAATATTATCAAAGAAGGCGATACCCTCGCTTATGGCGCCAAGATGACTCCGAATGGTTTGCTTGAAGCAATTGAAAAAGTTTCAGACAAAATTAATTGGGGAAAGAAACACACCTCAAATGATCCGAAAAAAGTGATCGGTCAGGGATTCTCGCTATTTTGGAAAGCCCCGGCAATGCCGCCTAATGCCTCCTCTTCCGCGTTTCTGAAATTCAATGAAGACGGAAGTTTGAATATACTTGTATCCGGTATGGAAATAGGACAGGGCTATTTTACTGTCATGGCTCAAATCGCCGCGGAAATACTGACAGTTCCCCCGGAAAAAATCAGGGTTGAAAGCCCGGACACTGACAGGAATCCATACGAGTGGCAAACCGTTGCCTCCCACGTTACCTGGTCCTGCGGCAACGCGGTAAAAAAGGCTGCCATCGACGCGCGAGACCAGATATTCGATCTGATTGAGCGGACACATTTTTTTGGAAAAGACACTCTCTACCTCGAAGATGAAAAAGTCAAATGCAAAACAAAAGCAGATTTTGAGTTGCCACTAAAAGATTTTGTGATTAACGGCATTCAGGTTGAAGATAAAACGTTCAAAGGCGGCCCCATTATGGGAAGAGGAATTTTTATGCCCGAATTCTCGTCAACGGATGCTGATCCTGAAACCAGTCAGGGCGGACACCCGAATGTTCATTACACTGTCGGCGCCGGCGCCATACTCCTGGAAATCGACACTCAAACAGGAAAAATGAAGGTGCTGAAAATTGCCGAAGCCATCGATGCCGGCAAAGCGATTAATCCCGATTTAATAAAAGGACAACTTGTCGGCGGTATTCTGCAGGGGCTGGCTACAGTTTTGTACGAAGATATGAGGTATGATGAAAACGGGAAACTGCTAAATCCAAACTTTACCGATTACAAAATCCCCACGGCAAAAGATATTCCCGATGAAATTATTCCCATTATTGTTGAAGTGCCGCAACCGGATGGACCTTTCGGAGCCAGGGGAGTTGGTGAACATCCTATGCTTCCAGCGGCGCCCATGGTTGCAAATGCCATCGATGATGCTTTGGGAATTCGAATTACTTCCATGCCGATAACAGCAGAAAAAATAGCGTTAACGCTGATCGAAAAGGGGAAATAATTTTAGGTTTGGAATATAGGGATTACTTGTAAAATATTTAATGTCTGAACGAAAACTCCTGTTTTTGTCATTTCGAATCCGCTTTGCGGGGAAGAAATCTGATTAAGCCATTAATTTATCGGGATATATAGATTTCTCGATCTGCCGCGGCGGACTCGAAATGACACTGTTTAATAGTTTTTGTTCAAGTATTTTCAAGAAACCTGAAACAGCTATTAGCTTAAAATACAATTAGTTATATTGTGTCGTTCCAATTCCACCGATTTTTGGCGGATACTGGAATCTCATGATTCAAATAATAAGTTTCTCACATAAAATCAGATTCGTTTTTTGGCGAATCTCTGGCACTATCCAGGAAATCAAAAAATTTAATTGTTGATGGCACAATTTATTACTTAATTGAAGTGTACGACATCTCTGTCTGCCACCAGTAATTGAAGTATTACCTTATTTTAGATTTTTGATTATCTTTCCTGCCACCTCACTTGCCGCAGCGTTCGAGTCCATCACCATAGCTCCGGCGTTTTCTAATTCGGATTTGACTTTCTTTTTGTTTTGCGGGTCTTTTTCTGTTCCGGTAACAGAACAAACCAAAGTTAATTCTGGTGATTTTTTTAGCGCCTTTTTTATGACCGGAACGAGTTCCGCGGACGGAGCAAGGTTTGCACCAAAACCGAGAACCACATCCAGCAAGATTACAGCGACATTTTTGTTTTCTGCCTGTTCAATGATTTTTTCATTCCTCAAAGAAAAATCGATCATTGGGTGTGGTCTGCCCACAGTGAATTCATCCTCACCTAAATCAAGAATTGTATTTTCAAAACATTGATTGGAATCTTTTAATTTGTATTCCGGATTAAGCGGGGTGTTGCTGTAAACATCGCCGATGTATTTTTGCAATATCAGTTGTGTTTCGTCGCAGAGTGTTCCACCGCTGAAAAGCCCGCGGAGATATTTTTGGTTTACAGTTTTTTTCTTTGCTTCAATTTGTGCTAACTTGTCTATTTTTTGATTTCTAAATTGTAAGCCCGCTTTTGACTGCTCCGGGTCTTGTCCTGTGGCAAGGTTGATTGCAATAATCGCGGCTTCTTCAAGTGTAGCAGCAGCGATTGCACCTGACGATTTTACCAGTTTTTCGTCCCCGCCAATGAACATTGCAATGACAGGTTTCTCAATTTGTTTTATTTCGCGGGAAATTTTTTGGAGAACATCAGCATGAGGAGGTTTGGAAACAAGCACAATTATTTTTGTTTCTTCATCTTCATTCAAAGTTTTTAACGCCTCGATGAACATGATCCCGCCAACCTGTTTTGAAATGTCCCGTCCGCCGGTGCCGATAGCCTGTGAAATTCCTGCACCCGCGTTTGAAATAATAGAACTAATTTCCTGCAATCCCGTTCCCGATGCAGCAACAATCCCGATATTTCCTTTGTTTACAGCATTGGCAAAAGCGAGTGGAATGTTATTTATAATTGCGGTTCCGCAGTCGGGTCCCATGACGAGAAGCTCTTTTTTTTTGGCAAATTGTTTTAGGTCTATCTCGTCTTCGATGGGAACATTGTCGGAAAAGATCATTACGTGTAGTCCGTTTCGGAGCGCTTTTTTTGCTTCACTGGCAGCGTATTTACCGGCAACAGAAATTAGGGAGAGATTCGCTTCTGGAAGTTGCCTTATCGCTCCTTCCAAGCTTCGAGGTAAAAAATCGGAAGTATCATCTGTTGAATTTTTTAAATCGGAAAAAAGCTTTTCTATGGTGTTCATTGCTTCATTGATGATACTTTTTCCTTCTGCCTTTATTCCAATTAAAAGGTCAGTGTCGGTGGTGTTTTCAAATTCCGGAAGAAAGAGTCCCGCAGCTTTCAGGATGGCTTTGTTTTCGGCGGTGCCCATAACGACAGCGGAATCGATAATTCCCTTAATTTCATTTATTTTTCTTGAAACAATCATCAAACTGACAGAGTCGTAATATTCGCCTTTTTTAATTTTGCCTTTTCTTTCCAAATTAATACCTTTTATTTTGAGGATTAAAAATGATCAATATTGTTTTCGCTATCAAGTTGTGGCATGAACGGTAAAAATTAGTTTTACATATTAAGTTATTCAGATAATTCGCGTTGCGTTGAAATTTTACTTGCAGTCCTGAAAAAAGTACTGGCAGATAGAGACTCATGTTTTTTTAAAGTCATCAGAAGCCCGGTAGCCAAATCGCAGCCGGAAGTGCTACCAATATATAATAATTTTTTTAAACAAATGGAAGCATTTTTTTTGTCTTTATAAAACAAGGATAAAACAAAGTTTTTTAAAATTTCAAAAAAATACCCCTTGCTCGCGAAATAAAGGAAAGAGTTGGAAAGAAGACAATCGCTTTTAGAAAGAAGAAATATTTTTTTTCTTAATTGTTGATAATTTATATGGTAGATATTTTCAAGGACAAATAAAGCAATAAGCAAACCCGCTATGAAATCATTTCCGCTCGGAGTAAGACCGAAGCCAACTCCGCGAATCATTTTTATACCTGCTAACAAGTCGCGGGTAAAAATTTTAGTTACCCCTGCTTTTAATTTTAGAGCGACTAATTTTTCAAAGCCCTGGCTGAATTCATTTTCTAAATTATCGTTTATCAGGAAAGCAAGGCTTTTAGGACACGGGAAAGACACCAAATATTTTTCGCACGTATGTAGGTTTTCAAGATAGCGCTGACGGCTGACTGTTGGAAATTTTATCGTGGAGTTATAAATTTTTTCTCTATCGATCTCAACCGGGATATTATCAAAACAGATAACTTTTTTTGCGACAGTAATCGTATTGATTTTTTGAATGTCATGATTTTGAACAATAATATTGGAAGGGGATTTAAGGTCTTTATTTTTTAAAAGCGAAATTACCCTTTCTCCACAAGTGAAGTTGGTAACAGAAGAAAATTTTGAATGTGCGTGATAAGTACCGCTAACTATTTTATCTCCAAAACTCAATAATCGTATTGTCATAGATTAGCTCAATCGAAGAAAGTTTCCATGGATAGTACTTGGTGATTTGTTATTAGTGTTGTTATTTGGGTTTTACTTTAATGTTAGGGCGTGTTGTTTTTTGCCAAGATTATAGAAAAGTTGAGCACAGTTTTTAAATCCAGTATCCAATATAGTAGTAAATCGATTCAATATCAAGCAAAAAATTGTTTGTTCGTAACGCCTCAGTTATGGGAGTATTCAAGACGTCGCACACTTGAAATTGTAATTGTTGATACTATCTATGAGTCAACTCTAAAAAGGTAAAAACCAGGTATTTTCCAATCAAAACAAGAAATGTTTATATTGAAGTTATAGCACCATAATTTATGAAAAATCTTAAAATACCTGGTTTTTAGAATGGACTCATCTATGAAATCAATAAATATAATTGTTGACGGCACAATTTATTATTTAGTTGAAGTGTACGACATCTCTGTCTGCCACCAGTATCTGATGTATTACATTTGTTCAATTAATTCAAATATCGCTGAAAAGGGTGAATCCAACTGAGTAGTTAATAATCAAATAGAGTTATAAATCGGAAGCAGAGGTGATGAATTCATATTGGAACGAAATGTGGAGTATGTTGACAGAAATTAGCGACTTGTTGTTATTAAATTGAAATGAGCCGCCACTCGTTTGTTTTGCGTGTCACCGAACAATGTATTAGTCTTGCAAATTATATTATATTTATTATATTTACAGTGCGAAATTAGCACTCTTTGTTGTAGAGTGCTAAATTTGAAACGAAACATTAAAAAAATCAAATATTTACTCATTAAGAATTATTCAAACATGGAGGAGTACTGATGAACATTAGACCCTTATCCGATCGTGTTGTTGTAAAACCACTTGATCCGGAAGAAAAAAATCAATCAGGAATTATTATTCCTGACACAGCGAAAGAAAAACCAATGCAGGGAGAAATCGTTGCGGCTGGACCCGGAAAAATTTCTGAGAATGGTGAAAAAATTCCCATGGAGGTTAAGAAGGGTGATGTGGTATTATATGGAAAATATTCAGGAACAGAAGTGACAGTTGATAATGAAGAGTATTTAATCATGCGTGAAAGTGATATTCTTGCAGTAATGTAAAAAAACAAAAATATTAATAAAAAATCCCTGTAAGGAGGATAAAAAGATATGGCAAAATTAATAGATTATAATACAGATGCCAGAGCCCAGTTAAAAAAAGGCTTGGATGTATTGGCTGACACAGTCAAGGTTACCCTTGGACCAAAGGGGCGCAATGTTGTTATCGATAAAAAGTTTGGCGCTCCTACCGTAACAAAAGACGGTGTTACAGTTGCTAAAGAAATTGAACTTGAAGATCCAGTTGAAAACATGGGCGCTCAAATGGTTAAAGAAGTTGCATCTAAAACCAGTGATATTGCTGGTGATGGAACTACGACAGCAACAGTGCTGGCACAAGCAATTTACAAAGAAGGATTGAAAAATGTCACCGCTGGTGCAAATCCGACACATTTGAAACGCGGGATTGACGTTGCTGTTAAGGCTGTTATTGACGAAGTGAAAAAAATGAGCAAAGAAATTCAGGATAAAGAAGAGATCGCTCAGGTTGGCGCGATTTCCGCGAACAATGACCGTGCAATTGGCGACTTGATTGCTGACGCAATGGAAAAAGTTGGCAAAGATGGCGTTATTACAGTTGAAGAAGCAAAAACAACAGAAACCGCGCTGGAAGTAGTTGAAGGAATGCAATTTGATCGTGGTTATCTGTCTCCTTATTTTGCGACTGATATGGATGCTATGGAAGCTGTCTTGGAAGATCCCTACATTTTAATTTATGACAAAAAAATCTCTGTAATGAAAGACTTGCTACCTGTATTAGAGAAGACAGCCCAAACAGGCAAACCATTACTCGTTATCGCTGAAGATATTGATGGCGAAGCTTTGGCAACACTCGTCGTAAACAAAATCCGCGGAACTTTGAAAGTTGCCGCAGTAAAATCTCCGGGTTTTGGCGACCGTAGAAAAGCCATGCTGGAAGATATCGCGGTTTTAACCGGTGGTCAGGTCATTTCCGAGGAAACCGGTTTTAAACTTGAAAATACAACTTTGAATGATTTGGGAACAGCAAAACATGTGAGTATTGACAAAGACAATACGACCATCGTTGAAGGCGCTGGTTCAACCAAAGACATTAAAGCGCGAATTTCTCAAATTAAAAACCAGATCGAAGCCACAAGCTCTGATTATGACCGTGAAAAATTGCAGGAAAGATTGGCAAAATTAGCGGGCGGCGTTGCTGTATTAAACGTTGGCGCAGCCACTGAAGTTGAGATGAAAGAAAAGAAAGCCCGTGTGGAAGATGCATTGCACGCGACCCGCGCTGCAGTTGAAGAAGGTATTGTTCCTGGTGGCGGTGTTGTATATATCCGCGCTTTAAAAGCTCTTGATAACCTGAAATTAGAAGGTGATGTCAAGATTGGCGCTGAAATTGTTCGCCGGGCACTTGAAGAACCAATTCGTCAAATCGCTGAAAACGCGGGCTGGGAAGGTTCAATTGTTGTACAGAAAGTTAAAGAAGGTAAAGATGATTTCGGTTTCAACGCTGAAAACGAAACATTTGTAGAACTGATGAAATCCGGTATTATTGACCCGACAAAGGTTTCCAGGATCGCTCTGGAAAACGCGGCCAGTATTTCTGGGTTGATGTTGATGACGGAAGCCACAATCGTGGATAAACCTGAAGAAGAACCAGCAGCTCCCGCAATGCCTCCTGGCGGTGGAATGGGCGGAATGTACTAAGAATTAAACAACGAATATATCAAAAACCCCGGTATTTTGAATGGCGGGGTTTTTTTTATCTTGACAAAATTAAAATGTTTTAATATATTGTTGTTTAATATATTTGCACTATAACGCTCAATAAAATCTGACAAAAAAATAGCTTAATATAATGATGCCCATCTTTCTTGGACTGGGAAGCAATCTTGGTGATAGGAGAAAAAACCTTTTTGATTGTTTGCGGGAATTTGAATCAGACAATCGGACAGAAATTAGGCGGCTTTCATCATTTTATGAAACTGAACCATTTGGTGAAACAGATCAGCCCAGGTTTTATAACGCGGTTGCTCAAATAGCAACTGATTTTGACCCGGTTCAACTGCTTGACAGGATTAAAGAAATTGAGAAAAAAATTGGCAGGGAAAAAACATATCGCTGGGGTCCGCGGAAAATTGACATTGACATTTTAGCTTATGGAGATGTCAGCTTGGATTTGCCGGATTTGGTGATACCTCATCCGCAGCTTCATTTAAGGCGATTTGTTTTAATTCCACTTAAAGAAATAGCAAGTCGCTTTTTTCACCCAAAACTCAATAAATCTATTGACGAGATTATATTTGAATGTCAGGACAAAAGTCAAATTCGATTGATAATAAAAGCCGCGAAACTTTTGGCAGATCTGAAATGAGCGAAAAAAACAAGTTGGAATATATTGCTATCGAAGGTGTGATTGGCGTTGGCAAAACAACGCTGACTACAAAACTGGTGGAACATTTTAAGGGGCGCGGTGTTTATGAAGAGGTTGAGGAAAATCCTTTTCTGGCAGATTTTTACAAGGATCCCAAAAGATACGCGTTCCAGGTGCAGATGTTTTTTTTGCTAAGCCGTTATCGGCAGCAACAGGACATCCCACAGCGGGAGCTGTTTTTTAATATGATGGTAGCGGATTATATTTTCGCGAAAGACAAAATTTTCGCCTATCTTAACCTGGATGAACGTGAGTTGTTTTTATATGAAAAAATTATCAGTCTAATGGAAAGAGATGTGCCAAAGCCGGATCTGGTTATTTATCTCAAATCTACACCTGAAAGGCTCATGGAAAATATTAAAAAACGAGATCGCCCGTTTGAAAGGGAAATGCGCGAAGACTATATCGAAGAATTAAACCGGGTTTATAATAAATTTTTTAGCCATTATAAAGACACACCACTATTGATAATAAATTCTACTAAAATGGATTTTGTTAATAAAACCGAAGATTTTAATACAATTTTAGATTTGATTTTAAAGAAAAATGATGGAATTTATGAATATCATTCATAGTAATCTGATTAAGATAAAAAAAATTAGCCAGCTTCATCAGATTTTATAAATAGAAATGAGGAAGAAAATGTCATTTTTTAGATTAGTGTTTTTTTTAATAATAGCCTATTTGGCGAGCAAAGTAATTAAAAGCATTATGAGTCCTTCACAAAAACAAACGGAAATCAGGGGCAATCCAAACAAACATGATCCGCTGGATTTGTCAAAATCAGATGTGGAAGATGTTGAGTTTGAAGAGATTGACGAAAAGAAGTAGTAGATTTTTTACAATGTTATTTTTTTTATTTTTGGGATGAACAAATAATGTGTTAAATTACGGAGGTTTGAACAGGAAAATTGTTATTACGAGAAAACAGGGGGCGTTGCGGGAGGAATTAATGAAAATGGAACACAAGGGTGAGGTGTTGGATCCCAGGCAGGTCTTTGAAAAGAAACTAAATTTTTATAAGGAAGAACATCAGCGATTAACCACGCTGCTAAATGTTACGCGCAATATTTCAAAAGAATTAGAGCTCGACAATCTTTTAATTACCATTATGGATGAAGTGAAAAGGGCTTTAAAAGCTGACCGTTGCACCGTTTTTTTAGTTGATGAAGATAAGAAAGAGCTCTGGTCAAAAGTTGCTCATGGCGAAAAAAATATTCGTTTTCCGGTTCATTTAGGGATTGCGGGTCATGTTGTTACAACGGGTGATGTTTTAAACATTCCGGACGCTTACGCTGATCCGAGGTTCAACCCGGAAATCGACAAGGAAACCGGTTATCATACGCGGAATATGTTAACATTCCCCATGAGAAACAGATTGAACGAGATCATTGGTGTTTTTCAGGTTTTAAACAAATATGATAATTCGTTTACCAAAGAAGATGAAGGATTGTTAGATGTAATCTCAACCATTGCTTCGACACAGTTGGAAAATGCTCAACTCTATGAAGAGCAAAAAAAGACACTGGAAAGTTTTGTAGAGACTTTGGCCAGCACGATAGACGCCAGGGATACCCTAACAGCAGGACACTCAAAAAGAATCGCTGAGTACTCTTTGGAAATCGCTGAAATTATTAATTTGCCACAGAAGCGAAGAGAGCTTTTACGATACGCGGCGCTGCTGCATGATTATGGTAAAATCGCTATCCGGGGAGATGTTCTTTATAAAAAGGGGAGTTTGACCATTGAGGAATACTGCAAAATTCAGGAGCATCCAGCAATTACAAAAAGTATTTTAGAAAAAATAAATTTTAGCAGGGACTTTAGCGAACTGCCGGAAATCGCGGGCGCGCATCACGAGAAGCTGAACGGAACAGGTTATCCAGAAGGTTTGACAGAAGATGAGATTCCTTTTGAAGCGAAGATACTTAGTATTGTTGATGTTTTCGACGCGATGACTTCGAGAAGACCATATCGGGATCGCATGGAATTCGAAAATGTAGTTAATAGTATTGAGAGCAATTTGGGGACTCATTTGGACAGGGACCTTTTTAATGCTTTTAAAAAGATCAAGCTTGACAGGTTGATCCAAATATTGGTCAAGGAGGAAGTTGATCACAGCGACAAGCTCGTGCAAGAGGATTTGCAATTTTTGCGTTTATACGATATTCAGCAGTTGATGGATATTATCAGGGACCAGTCCGAATACCTGGAAGGGAAAAAGGTTCTTGACCTGTTTTATAAGTATTATTACCGGGATTACCTGAACGGGCTCAAAGGTGACTATGAGAAAAAATATAAAATGGCTAGTGTATAAATGGAAAAAATCTATTTAATTTTTATTTGTTTATTTGCAGCCTTTTTATTCGCCGCGGATATTTCTGCCCAGGTAGCACTCCAGGATAGCCTAACTCAGGGCAATTTAGGGGCGGTCGTCGCGAAAGATACTGTTAGCTTACAAACAAAATCTCCCACGGCTGCCATGCTGAGGTCGCTTTTTATCCCGGGCTGGGGGCAATGGTATAATGATAAAAAATTCAAATCATTGGTGATGTTTTGCGCGCAGGGCGGATTGTTGGCGAACTCGATTTATTTGAATCAAATGCTGGTCAAAAGTCAGACCGATTGGGAGCGAAATTATTATCTTAATAACAGAAATCTCTCAGTCTGGTGGCTGGTCGGGATTACTTTGTTTAGTATCACCGATGCTTTCGTTGACGCGCATTTGAGCGACTTTGATGAAAGCCCGGATTTATCCATGATGGAGATTAGCCCGCTTTTTACTGAAAATGATGTTGGAATAAAGTTTACTCTGTGTTTTTGTTTTTAACGAGCGAGGAAAAAAATAGAAACGATTGGTTTTTTCTAAATAATTAATCGTGCGTTTTATCGATGGCTTTGTGAATTTTTTTTGCGGATTGTTATAAAACAGTCTTCAATGTTGAGTTGACACAAAGCCAGATTTTTAGTTATTGGGTAGTTTTTAGAAAAATTAGTAATGAATTATTAAAATGGAGAAAAGTATGCAGGGAGGGTTTTTTACGAAAACATTTTACGGGAATACCGTTGGGGACTGGTTAGTCGCGTTATTGATAATAGTTGCTGCGGTGATTCTTGGTAAAGTTCTTTATTGGTTTCTTAAAAATGTCGTTTCAAAGTTTACAGCATCCACAAAAACAAAATTGGACAATATCATTCTGGATATGGTAGAAGAGCCTGTTGTTTTCGCCATTATTATCGCGGGGATTTGGTATGGTCTTAAAACATTGGCTTTAAGCGAAGGTTTTGAAATTTGGGTCACGAAAATATATTACATTCTTATTTTCATAAATATCGGCTGGTTGCTGACGCGGCTTTTTGATTCGTTAGTTGAGAATTATGTAGTACCTATCGCTGAGAAAAGCAAGACCGACCTCGATGATCAGGTGCTGCCGATTGTCAGGAAGGGTATAAAATTAGTAATTTGGGTGGTCGCTATTATTGTGGGGCTGAACAACGCTGGTTATGATGTCGCGGCGCTGCTCGCCGGTTTAGGTATTGGTGGATTGGTTTTCGCGTTGGCGGCACAGGATACTGTGGCGAATCTCTTCGGTGGATTTACTGTTTTTGCTGATAAACCGTTCAAGTTAAACGACAGGGTGAAAATCAATGGATTTGACGGAACGATCAAAGAAATTGGCATACGCAGCACAAGGCTGGTTACGCTGGAAGGTCGAATGGTTACGATTCCAAACAAGATCTTTACCGGCACACCCACAGAAAATGTGTCATCAGAACCAAAAAGAAAAGTCTCATTAAATCTTGGTTTGACATACGATATGGGCGTAACTGAAATAGAATTGGCAATGAAAATTTTGCGAGACATCGCGGAAAAAAATGAGAACATTGAAGGCGATCCACTGGTTGGCTTTAATCAGTTCGGTGATTTCGCGTTGAACGTTCTTTTCATTTATTATATAAAAAAGGGCGCGGGGATACTTGATACGCAAACGGAAGTTAATATGGAAATATTGAAACAATTTAATGAGAATAAATTGGAATTCGCGTTTCCATCTCAAACCATTTTTACTAAAAGTATATAGTCTGTGAGGCAACAATCCAAAACAGAAAACAAGCTTTTCAATTGATATTTTTCGTATCACAAATCAGGAGGCGTTCGTGTCAAAATTAGACAGTTCACGAGGCAAATGGGGCTCAAAGCTTGGCTTTATACTGGCAGCTGCCGGATCCGCGATTGGGCTGGGAAACATCTGGAGATTTCCTTATGTTGCCGGTGAAAACGGTGGAGCTGCTTTTGTTGTAATTTATATTTTGTTTGTCATTTTAATCGGCTTGCCCGTGATGATTGCCGAGCTCTCAATCGGACGAAAAACCCAAAAAAATCCGGTTGGAGCTTTCAAAACTCTTTTTCCTCGAAGCTGGTGGAAGGCTGTCGGCGGGCTTGGTGTTATAACCGGTATTTGTATCCTATCTTTTTATGGTGTGATTGCCGGGTGGACACTGCAGTATTCGATAAAATCAGTTACTAATCCGAATTATATAAATTATACTCCCGAAGAAGGAAATGAGCTGTGGCAGGATTTTATTGCTGACTCGGCAAATCGGGTCGCGGTTATTACTGAAAACGAGATAGTCAATGATTCAACAATAACTGATTTTAGCGAAAGCGAGATTGATTCAGTAATTAGTAATTTTGTGCAGTCAGAAGATTTTCCGGCATATCAGGAGAAGAAAATCAGCCAGCTTCATACCGGGAAAATATTCTCTGATTTTACTGGTAACGCATATCTGCCTGTTCTTTATTTGTTGATTTTTATCATAGTTACTTCATTAGTGGTCATGGGAGGAGTCTCTTCAGGAATCGAACGCTGGTCAAAAATTTTGATGCCCATGTTATTAGTCCTGCTAATTCTACTGGCGATTCGATCAGTAACTTTGGCAGGCGCTGAAAAAGGACTCGCCTTTTACCTGAAGCCGGATTTCAGCAAGGTGGGATTTACAACTTTCGCGCGGGCGTTAGGCCAGGCGCTGTTTTCCCTTAGCCTGGGAATGGGTACGATGATCACTTATGGCAGTTATATTTCCAAAAAAGACAATCTCGTTACTTCCGCCGCGTTCGTGGCTTTTTTTGATACAATCATCGCCATATTAGCCGGGCTGGTTATGTTCCCAGCGCTGTTTGCCATGGGCATGGATCCTGCTGGTGGCGCCGGGCTGGTGTTTGTTGTATTACCTTCGATTTTCGCGAAAATCCCGGGAGGAATGATTTTCGGTGCAGGGATATTTATTCTGCTCACTGTTGCCGCTTTAACATCCACAATTTCACTGCTGGAAGTTCCTGTGGCGTATTTTGTTGATGAGCATAAATGGTCGAGAAAAAAGGCTGTTATCTCGATGGGCGCCATAACTTTTATCGTCGGCGTGCCGTCGGCTCTTTCCTTTGGCGGAACTAAATTTTTTAGTCAGTTCGTATCAGAGAATTTTGGTTTTCTGGATATGATGAACGCTGTTTTTGGCAATTACTCCCTTTCAATAGGAGCGTTTTTTATCGCGATTTTCGCTGGTTACAAGTGGGGCAAAAGCGCGGTTGAAAAAGAAATAGAGCGTGAAGGCAATGTTTTTTATTATAAAACAGTCTGGGCTTTTTTAATCCGGTTTATTTGTCCGGTGGCGATATTTTTCATTCTTTCTTATATTGCCTGGACAGGGAATTATTTTTAAAAAGAGGTTGCTATGGAACGAAAGCAAGCTTATGAATTGGCAAAGTCGAAATTTTCCAATAAGAATTTATTCAAACACGTTTTGGCGGTTGAAGCCGTAATGATTGGGCTGGCGGAACATTTTAAGGAAGATGTAAATAAATGGGGATTGGCGGGTTTGCTGCATGACCTGGATTATGAGGAAACCGCCAACGATCCGGATCGGCACACCCTTGTTACTGAAGAAATACTCAAAGAATACGAGCTTGATCCTGATATCATCGAAGCCATCAAATGCCACAATGATAAAGCACCGCGAAATAAACTCATTGGAAAAGCAATTTATGCTGCTGACCCAGTGACCGGTTTAATTGTGGCTGCCGCTTTAATGCATCCGGATAAAAAATTAAAATCCGTGGATGTGCCTTTCATTTTGCGGCGCTATAAAGAGAAGCGTTTTGCCGCGGGCGCCAATCGTGAGCAAATACAAACTTGTGAAGATTTTGGTATGAAGCTGGAGGAATTCCTCGATGTTTCTTTAAAAGCAATGCAAAAAATTGATAAGGAATTGGGGCTTTGAAATACAGGTTAATAATTATTTTGTTTTTAACATTGCTGGCATTTACAGAAGCCTATCCAGCCCAGTCGCTGGTAATCAAAAAAGCACATTCGGAACCGTTACAATTTCAGAAGCTTAAATTTACAATTTCCGATTCATGGTTTGGCAGGGACAAGGCACACCATTTTTTGACCAGTGCTTTTTTATCAACCGCGGGATATTATTATTTCAGAGAGATAAATAAAAATTCAAATTTGAGTTCAAAGTATGGGGGAGTGAGCATCTCCCTGTCATTAGGATTGGCGAAAGAAATCCGGGACGGTGTAAAACCCGGCAACGCTTTTAGCTGGAAAGACCTAATAGCTGATATTTTAGGAACCGCTGCTGGTATTGCGCTTGTATCGGATTAAAATTCTGTTTGCTCATATTGCATGCCAAAGTTGGACTATTTAGCTCGTTTTTCAGACAAAAAAGAGCTGCATAAAAAAACATCCAAATGGGTAGCTCAATGCTTAAAAAGATTGTTTTGATCATAGCAGCATTGTTTCTCCTTTTTATTCTCTTTCAATATTTCTACAGTGGTTTCCCGGAAAATATTCAAAAAGATGAAAATTTCGAAATTGTCGCCCACCGGGGAGTTCATCAGAACTACACCAAAGAAAACATGAATTGGCATAGCACCTGCACTGCCACCCGAATTTATGAACCAACCCATGAATATCTTGAAAACACAATTGAATCAATCGAGGCTGCTTTTGCTATGGGAGCGACAATCGTGGAAATAGACATCAACCGTACGAGCGATGACCAAATTGTTCTTTTCCATAACTGGATGCTGGACTGCCGCACAGAAGGCAGCGGAAAAGTGAGCGACTTCCCTCTCGATTATTTAAAGACGCTGGATGTTGGCTACGGCTATACCCATGATGATGGAAAGACCTATCCGTTCAGGGGGAAGGGAGTTGGGAAAATGCCAACTTTGATCGAGGTTTTAATTCAATTTCCTGACCGGAAATTTTTTATCGATCAAAAAGACGGCTCAATAAAAACCGCGAAATTGTTAGCCGAAATATTAAAAAGCCTGCCGGAAAAGCAGCAGGAATTATTCTACTACTGGGGAAGGGAAAAAAACTATCAATACATTAAAAACGAAATCCCACAGATCAAACGCCTTTTCTGCAACCGGAAACAGATGAAAAAGTGGTTTATGAAATATTTAATAACATTTGGCTTGAGCGGATTTCCTGAAGAAAGCAGGGGGTATGTAATGGGAATGCCGCCAAAATATACAAAACTCATCTGGGGCTATCCGTATCGTTTTCTTAACAAAGTGCATGAAGCTGACGCGAAGTTTTATTTGATGATTGATTCTAAAGAAGAAGCAAAAAAGTTTGCAGGTTCGCCAGTGGACGGGATTGTGACGGATTATATTGAAGTAGTGGGGGAATTTTTTGCTTTGAAATAGCGGAGAATATTTAAGGACGTATTGTTAAAACCGCAAATTGCGCGAATTACGCGGAACTGAGAAGTCCAAAACTCAATAAAAATATTTGCTGTCATTTAGAAAAAATCATTTAATCGTAATTTACCTTTCATGCTCCAACCCGCTTAACAGTTGCCACTTTTGAACTATCACATTTTGTACAATAGTTTAAAAAATTCAGAGACAAATTTCAGTTCATTTCAAAAAAAGATTCAAATTTGTTATTGTTTGTTTGACAAATATTGAAAAAATTAGTATCTTAAGGGGTGAATAAAGTTTTGATTCTTATTTGTATCGATTAGCATATCACTGGTTAAATTTTCTAATCCGGCGCCTTAATTTTTTGATGATTCGGGAAAGAAAAAAAAGATGAATATGCACAATCTAAAATGGTCACAAAGTGAGCGGGTAATTGCCAGAAAAGCCTATAATAAAGCTTACAAAAAAGAGATGGATTCTATCCGAACAGAAGTAATCAGACAAGTGCAGAATTATAAAGAGCCAAAGAATATTTGGCAATTGCATAGTTATTTAACAGAAAAAAGAAAAGAGATTGATCAGAAATATAATTACAGGTATTCTGTTTTATTAGGAGTTTTCGCACGTCTTATCAAGGAAGGATTTTTATCCTTAGATGAATTGACAGGATTGTCAGAAGATAAGATTATGATTATTAAGACGATTTTAGGATTAGGAAAAGAAGATTGAGAGTTATATCTTGTAAACATTAGAAATATAAATTAAAAAAGAGATGCTAATTTGAATCCCGGAATAAACAACACGATTTCACCAATAGATGACAAACCCCGCGAAGAGTGCGCGGTCATGGGAGTTTACAATCACCCCCGCGCCGCGAATTTTGTTTATTTGGGGCTGTATGCCCTGCAGCATCGGGGACAGGAGAGTTCCGGCATTGTTTCCAATGATGAAGGACAATTTTACAAACACATAAACCTGGGTTTGGTCGCGGATGTGTTTTCCAACAAGGCGAATCTGGAAAAGCTGAAGGGCGACGTCGCGGTTGGGCATAACCGCTATTCCACAACCGGGACAACGAAAATTATTAATGCTCAGCCTCTTGTGGTGAATTCAAAATTCGGTCCTATGGCGATTTCGCATAACGGGAATTTTGTGAACGCGAGAAAGCTGCATGAGAAGCTGGAAAATGAAGGCGCCATTTTTCAGACAACCACTGATACTGAAATTGTTCTTCATTTGATTGCCCGGTCAAAAAAATATGAAGTGGTGGACAAAATAATCGATGCTTTGGACCAGATTGAAGGCGCGTTTTCTTTACTTATTTTGACGGTTGACAAATTAATCGCGGTACGAGACCCTCACGGATTGAGACCGCTTTGTATCGGAAAAAAGGATAATGGCTATGTGGTTGCTTCCGAATCCTGCGCCCTGGATATCATCGATGCTGTTTATCTAAGGGAGATAAAACCGGGAGTTTAACAATGATACTAAGAAAAAATGCAGCATGACTGCTCAATGTATCATTAAAGAAAAAGGAAAAAGAACCCATGTGTCTGGATTAGAGTGGCAATACCCGTAAAATTCAATCCGGTTAAGGGTGTTCTTAAAAATAAGCGTATCGTCATTGTTGAGGATTCGATTGTTCGCGGAACCACACTTAGGCATCTGGTAAGAATGGTTCGAAAAGCAGGAGCAAAGGAAATTCATATCCGCGTGAGTTCTCCTCCTATAAAATTTCCTTGCTATTATGGCATGGATTTTCCAACGCGTGAGGAGTTGATCGCTTCTTCGATGACAATAGAAGAAATTTGCCGGTTTTTGGATGTAGATTCTTTGCACTATCTTTCCATTGAGGGTTTATTAAAGTCTGTTCCCCAGGAGAATTGTGGATATTGTACTGCCTGTTTTAGCGGCGAATATCCCATTGTCCCTGATAAAAAAGTTAAAAAACATCAATTGGAAAATGGAATTGTTTTAGAGTGACAAAACGAATGAAATTATTGGATTATATTTTTATATTGAGACCGACATTGTTTTTCCCGGTCTGGACGGTTTTTTTGGCGGGCTACCATGCCAATACAAAATTTAGCCAGGAGGTCACTCATCCGAACAATCCGGTATTGGCACTTTTTTTATTTACATTGATGATGGGAGCGGCATTTATTTATAACCAGTTAGTTGATATTGAAACGGACGCGAAATCTTCACCAATTTAGGCGGAGGCTGGTCAGTGGCAGCTTGCGGCTGGCTTTCTGCCGGGACATCCACCTATTTGTTTGTCTTGCACGCGCTGCCATACGGCGTTGGTCTGGTTGCTGTTTTTTTACTAACAACGCTTCCCGATATCCCGGGCGACAAAGAATCGGGAAAAATAACTTTTGGAGTAAGGTACGGTCAAAAACTTACCACGTATTGGGCTGTCGTGTTTGAATTGGCTGCGGTTCTTTTCGCGTTCTATTTGAAAGACTATATAATTTTGATTCCGGCTTTGGCTGCCTTGCCGCTTTTTCTGATTGCGGCGATCCGTCAGCGAATGGAGGATGTTTTACGGACAATCAAATTTACAGTTTTGTTTGCTTCATTGGCGGTTTGTGTAAAATACCCGGTTTATTTTTTAGTGATATTAATTAATTTTTATTTTTCAAAATGGTACTACCGCAAACGCTTTGACCTGGAATATCCAAAGTTTGCGGCATAGCACGGGGAATGTTTATGATCGAAATTAAAAATGATTTGTGTGATTTTTGTGGCACCTGCGTTTCTGTTTGCCCGGAAGACGCGATTGAACTTTTTGAAGCGCGGTTGGAAATAAATCATTCAACCTGTACTTTATGCTTGAAATGTGTGAAGGTATGTCCGTTTCGCGTTTTGGAGGAGAAATCATGAAAGACAGGTATGATATTATCGTGGTTGGTGGAGGTCCCGCTGGATCAACCGCGGCGAGAGTCGCGGCAGAGAATGGTGCAAGCGTTCTTTTACTGGAAAAGGACAGGGAAATCGGCGTACCGGTACGTTGTGCTGAAGCCGTTGGTGAAAAAGGTATCAAAAAAGTTGTTGAACTCCGGGATGAATGGATTGCCAATAAAATAGAAGCGATCAGACTCGTGGCGCCAAACGGATCCGTTGTGAAAGTATCTCATGAGGATGTGGGCTTTGTGCTGGACAGGAAAAAATTTGATTACGACCTGGCTGAAATGGCTGCAATTGCCGGTGCCGAAGTAGTGACCAAAGCGTATGTGTATGACTTATTAAAGGAAAACGGCTATATTGCCGGAGTCAGAGTAAAACATCTTGGCGAAGATTTTGAGATAAGAGCCAAAGTTGTTCTCGGCGCGGACGGTGTGGAATCGCGCGTTGGTCGCTGGGCGGGATTGAAAACAAGCCTCAATCTCAAAGATATTGAAACCTGCGCGCAAATGACAGTCACTAACCTGAATATCGAGCGACAATACTGCGATTTTTATTTTACTGATAAAGGGGCGCCGGGAGGGTACCTCTGGGTTTTTCCGAAAAATGAGAATACCGCCAATATTGGTTTGGGTATCTCCGGGAATAACGGTTTTAAAAAAACATCTTTGGAATATTTAAAAGATTTTATAAATGAAAAATTTCCTGAAGCATCAGTGTTGACCACAGTGGCTGGCGGTGTTCCCTGCGCGCCGTATATGGAGAAAATGGTGACCAATGGTTTGATGCTTGTTGGCGATGCCGCTCATCAAGCGAATCCAATCTCTGGCGGGGGAATTGTCCTCGGTATGCTGGCAGCAAAGATTGCCGGCAGAGTCGCGGCAGAAGCAGTGAAAGCAAACGATGTTAGCGAAAACAAATTATCGGAATACCAGAAGGAATGGGATAAGGTTGGTGGAACCGGTCATCGCCGTGCTTACCGGCTCAAAGAAGCGATTTATAAATTTTCCGATGAAGATTTTGACAACATTGCCGAATCCATTTCAAAAAAACCGAAAGAAAAACACACGATTGTTAATATCTTTAAGACAGCGCTGATTAAACATCCCAAACTTATTCCGGATATGCTAAAGGTTTTTATGGGGTGATGTTGATTTTTTGAATAATTGCCACAGAGGCACAGAGAAAAAAGAGAAGAAAATAACGGAGGGATTTATGAAAAAGCAGTTTGGCTTAATGGCGATCACAACAATTCTGACTGTCATATTAGCTTTTAATATATTGCATGCGCAGCAGCCAACACGAAAAAAGCGTTCTAATGATTTAACAAAAAAAGCGGTTAGCCTGTACCAGGAAAACAAGTTTGACCAGGCTAAAGAAGTTTTGCTCAAAGCAGTTCAAATCAATGAAAGTAATGTTAAGGCTCATGAAATGCTGGCGTTGCTATATTACCAGGAACGCGATTTCGCGCAGACGAAAATTCACGCCAAAAAAGCGATCTCGATCAGCAAAAAAGCAGCCGGCGCGTATTATGTTTTGGGAATGATGAATTATCAGGAAGGAAAACACGAACAAGCGAAAAACCAGCTAAATCTTTCATTAAAATTTATGAAAAATCCGAAGCGAAGAGAAGCAGCCAGAAATGTATTAAACAAACTGAATGAGAAAAGACCCAGGGTTGGGCAGAAAATAAAAAAAATAATTGATAATAAAACAACGAAAAGTCAGGAAATTAGCTACAAGCCATTTGTTGCTGTATTCAATTTTGAAGAAAATAGCGCGCGCTCTGAAAATATGGGTATCGGACAAACATTGTCAGAAATGATGGTAACAGCATTAATTCAGGATGGAAAATTTACGGTAATGGAGCGGGTGCAATTGGAGAAAGTTTTGCAGGAACAATCCCTTTCACAATCCGGCATTATCGATACTGAGACCGCCATCAAAGTAGGACGGTTGGCTGGATTGGAGGCGGTAATTCTGGGTAGCGTGAGCGTGCTAAAATCATCCATTGAAGCTGACGCGCGCCTTATCGAAATTGAAACAGGAAAGGCGTTGGCAGCAGCCAGCAGCAGTGTGAAAAATATTGACAATATCAGGGATGTGGCGGATAGGATGGCAAAGCAACTGGGTGAAAAAGCAATGTTATTGAAACCAGAAAAAAAATAAAAGAAACAAATTAGTGTCCGAACGAAAACGCAAGTTTAAGCCATTATTTTATCGGGTGAAATAGATTTCTCGCACGAGAAGCGGGAGAGAAAGGACACTATTTAATTGTTATTCAAGCATGAATTGATTTTCGTTTATTGTGTAAAGGCAATTGAAAAAGGAAAAGAATGATAAGGAAATTAAAACAGAGGTTAACAAAAACGCGTGAAGGATTTGTCGGCAGAGTCAACGCGGTAATCAAAACTCAAAATGAAATCAATGAAAACCTTTACGAAACACTGGAAGAAATTTTAATTGGTGGTGATTTGGGTGTTGATTTTTCGATGAATCTGATAGAGGAGGTTCGGGACAAAGTTGAAGAATTGGGGATAAAAAAACCGGAAAATATTCTACGATTTTTTAAAAGCGGGATGCTGAAGGCGCTTACAGAAAATAATATTAGCAGCGGTTCAACCGGAGATTTATTCTCCCGCGCGGATAAAAAGCCGTACGTAATTATGGTTGTAGGCGTTAACGGTACCGGGAAAACAACCACAATTGGAAAACTCGCGGCGCAATTTAAAGAAAGAAATAAAACGGTCTTGCTTTCCGCGGCAGATACATTCAGAGCAGCGGCGTCCGACCAATTGGCGATTTGGGCGAAACGTGCCAATGTTGAAATTATTAGAAACCAGCCTGGCGCTGATCCGGCAGCGGTGGCTTTTGATTCATTACAGGCTGCCATCAGCAGGAATGTTGATGTCTTAATCGTTGATACTGCGGGCAGGCTGCATACAAAATCTAACTTAATGGAAGAACTAAAAAAAATCGGCAGAGTTTTGGGAAAGCTGATTCCTGAAGCGCCACACGAAACACTTCTCGTTTTGGACGCAACGACCGGGCAAAACGGTTTGAACCAGGCAAAACAATTTACTAAAGTGGTGGGAGTGAATGGGATAGTGCTCACAAAACTGGACGGTACAGCCAAAGGCGGAATAGTGTTCTCCATTGGAAAAGAATTAGGTATCCCGGTTCAGTTTATCGGATTAGGAGAAAAGATTGAAGACCTGGAACATTTTGATCCTGAAGAATTTGTCGAGGCTTTGTTTCAATGAAAATTTGTATAATCACATTGGGCTGCCCGAAAAATGTTGTGGATTCAGAAACTTTGCGACCGTGGTTTGCCGGAGACAAAATTGGATTTACGAATCAGCCTGAGCTGGCTGAAGTGATCATCATAAATACATGCGCGTTTATTTTGCCGGCAAGAGAAGAAGCAATCGAAGTAATTCTTGAAGCGGTTGATTTGAAAAAGCAAGGGAAAGCAAAATATATTTATGTGGTTGGCTGTCTGCCGCAGCGCTACACCGGGGAGTTAAAAAAGGAAATCCCGGAAGTGGATGGATTTTTCCCGCAAAAGGATTTTAATATTGTCGGGAAGCAGATCGCGGCGAATCTCAAGCTTTCAGTTGAGACGAAAACAAAGTTACGAAAGCTGGAAACGCCTGACCATTACGCTTATCTGAAGTTGTCCGAGGGTTGCGATAATCGCTGTAAATATTGTACGATCCCTGACATAAAAGGAAGGCATCAAAGCAGGGATTTTAATTCTTTAATAGAAGAAGCAAATGAGCTGGTTAATGGTGGTGTCAGGGAGTTGATTCTGGTAGCTCAGGACATCACATATTTTGGAAGAGACTTGGGTGACAGGTCGGCTCTTCACAAGTTGATCAAATCTTTGGCTAAAATAGATCAGCTAAAATGGATTCGATTATTATACGCTCACCCGGCACATGTTGATGATGCTTTAATTCAATTAATGAAAGAGGAAGAAAAAGTCTGTCGTTATATCGACATGCCCATTCAGCACATTTCAGACAAGATTTTAAAATCAATGGGACGGAATGTCAAAAAAGCAGGAATTGAAAAGACAATAGAAAAGTTCAGAAAACAGATTCCCGGGATTGCTATGCGCACAACGCTCATGGTCGGTTATCCGGGTGAAGGTGATAAAGAATTTGAAGAGTTAAAAGAATTTGTTAAAAATGTGGAATTTGAACGTCTGGGAGTTTTTAAGTTTATTCCTGAAGACGGAACAAAAGCAGCAAATATGACCGGACAAGTTCCTGAGGAAATAAAGGAGGATCGTCTCCAGGAGATCATGGATATTCAGGAAGAAATAGCAGGTATCAGGAACAGGGAGTTGCTGGGAAAAACAGTCACAGTGTTGGTCGATGAAAAAAATGAGAGGGAAAACACCTGGCTTTCGAGATCGGAATGGGACACTCCTTTGATTGATAATTCGGTACACCTGCAAGGCAATTTTGAAACCGGCAAGTTTTACAAGGTTAAAATTACCAGGGCTGATGCTTTTGATTTGTGGGCAAAAATATAAAATTGATAAAAATTCATGAAATATGAATGATTGTTTGGTTATACGGATTCAATGGAAACAATAAATATAACCAGAAGCTGCTGCATTTCATGTCTCTCACGAATGGAGGACAAAATGGAAAAGTTAAACACACGACATCAAAATTTGGTAATTATCATCATTTTATTCTTTTTAGGTGTGAGCCAAATTTTCGGTCAGACTGACATTCATACATTTCAGTTTAGCGGGCTGCCCGTTTATCATTGGGATGTTGTAAATGTAAATTCACCAAACCAGGATCAAAGCCGGATTTTTCTTTATTTTAAAACCGCGTTTGATGAGTTGACCTTTGTGCGCGAAGACAGTATTTATAAAGCAAAATATGAAATTTCGGTTGTTATCGCGGACGAGGACAATTTTCAGGTTGACGGGAAAGTATGGCAGGAAGAGGTTAAAGCCAGAAATTATGAAATGACCAATTCGCGCAAATTTTTCAGCATCACCTATGAGCAATTTGATTTGCCTCCGGCACACTATCGGATTACTATTGGTTTCACAGATTTAGAAACAAAAAAGACGAGACCAGACAAAAAGAAGCTGAAACTTAAGGATTTTAGAAAGGGCAAGCTGGCTATAAGTGATATCGCATTTGTACGTAATTTACAGGTTGACTCACTCGGGGTTAAATCTTTTACACCGGAAATCGCGGACTATATTGTTGATGTTTCCAGAGAGTTACACGGGTATTTTGAAATTTATAGCAGGATAAAGGACGAGAATTATGAAATTTCCTATCATATCCGAAACGCGAAAGGAAAAAAAATATTCACCCACAACTATAAAAGAAGGTCGGATGGGGAACGGACTCTTGAAAACTTTCCCCTGTCACTTGGGGATCTTCCGCAGGGGAGGTATGAGCTAAGGCTCAATGTGAAACAGGGTAATCAAAAGAGCGACACAAAAAAGAATTTTTTTATTCGTTGGACAGATATGCCTTCCACTATCTATGACATCGATTTGGCTATTAAGCAAATAAAATATATTGCTGAAAAAAGCGAATGGGACAAATTAAAAAAAGCTGATCCGGAAGAACAACTGGAGACTTTCAAAAAATTCTGGAAGAAGCGTGACCCAAGCCCGGGGACGCCGGCAAATGAATGGATGGATGATTATTTTAACCGCGTCGCGTATGCCAATGCCAAGTTTAGCGGATTCCGGGATGGCTGGAAAAGTGATATGGGGATGATCTTTATTATTTTCGGTCCGCCATCAGATGTGGAAAGGCATCCTTTTGCCGTTGATTCAAAGCCATATGAGATTTGGTATTATTATAATATTAACAAGCAGTTCGTTTTTATGGACGAATCAGGATTTGGTGAATACAGATTATTGACCCGTTCCTGGGAAGATTGGCGGAATTTGATTAGGCATTAAGCTGAATAATACTGAATAAAAATTTCACGAGGAATTGGGAAAAGGGAAACAAAATGGCCTTAAAAAAGATATTAAAACCAAAACCATTAAAACAAAACGCGACAATCGGCGTTGTATCTCCCGCGAGTCGCCCCACTGATGAGCTGCGATATAAAAAAGGCATCGATTATCTCATCAATTTGGGATACAATGTCGTTGAGAGCAAGCATGTCCTGCAAGAATACGGCTATCT
>NBLI01000091.1 GCA_002084535.1 Candidatus Zhuqueibacterota bacterium 4572_119 | reverse complement strand
CCATTGAAAAAGGCAAGTTTGTACCATCGACTTTGTTAGCTTTGAAAATTGCCGGGCATTTCGGCAAAAAGCTGGAAGAAGTGTTTTTTATAGTCGAAGAAAATTAGAATCGAATAATTTAATTTGAAAGGAGAATCCAATGAGTGAAGCCGTAATTAAAATAATACTTATCTCAACTTTATTTTTTGCAATAATCATTTACTACCTGCTTCCGCGATCAAAGTTCGCGCGGAAATTAAAATTAGGTGTGTTCATGTTTAAGCTTACCAATATCATTGGAATTATTTGTGGCATTGTCGGTTTGTTTACTGTATTTATTTTGCAGGAAAAAATAATTATCCAGCATTTATGGGAGCTCACAGTTCTGCCTTACGCCCTGGTATGGTTTTACTGGTTGATCATGATTAGGATAAAAAAAACGAGCAATATATTTGATGAGAAGCAGGAATTTAATATGGCGAAAGCCGGAGCTTTGACAATGGCGGGTTCGATTTTGGCGCTGGCAATAATGTTCAACTTATCTTATAATGACGTTTTTCAGCTCAATTACGGACTTTGGTTCCCATTTTATTTATTCAGTTCCATCACGCAATTCTCATTCTTTACATTATTTCTCTTTAAAAAAGAATAGCTGCTTTTTTTCAGAATATCTTTTTAACCATCGCGATAACAGGTTTAAAAGAAAGCAAGTTGAAACTATTGTGTTTGAGGGGCAGCGGAAATTCATTATAAATTTTTTGAATATGATAGGGAGTAAATGCCTGCTTGATTTCTTTATCAGCCAGATTACCGATAATTTTCACCTGAATCGTTTCTGTGGTTTGAGATTCACGCAACAGAATAATTCGCTGATCGCGAAGAACCTTGTGCAATTCAGATAGTTCAATCTTGTTTTTAAACTTGATGAATTTTTCCATAGTTCAAAGTTGCTTATTAGGTTAGTTGGAAAATGTTTTTAAAGAAAACTTTTTATCAGAAAGCGGAAAGCACAACTGGCGCATTTGTTAATGCAAAGATAACAGATTGAGATTGAATTATAGGTGATACAAATCACGGTTTGCGAGAAAAAATTAATCACTTGAGGTGAGTGAAGTATCCAAAGAGGGGATGTGAGAATTAAAAAAAATCCCGGTTTCAAATTACTAAATCCGGGATTTTATTGTTTTCCATAAAGGCTTTCTTCGGTAGTCGTTAATCGAGTACAAAAAAGAAGGGATATTCCTCAAATTGAAGTATTCTTCTTTCTGATAACAAACTGCTAAACTCATTCTCCGGTTTTTTCAAGGTTACGATCGCAGAATGAAAAAAATATTTTCATGAATCGATTACCATTTTAAAATACAATTTCAATAGCCAATTCAAATAGTGAATCCTTTGTTTCTTCAGAGTTTACTAATTTGCCATAATCATAATCTAAGAGAATTTTGCAGCCACGCTCAAAGTGGTACGCTGTTCCCACAATATATCGTTCGTTTTTGGTGTCACCAGTTTCATCTTCAATAGCAAAAAAATCATACCTGCCAAAAATGCTCACTCGATTGCACATCAATTTCAGTTCGCTAAACGCTGAGTAACCTGATTGATTAAGCGGTCGATTATTTTCGTCGATGCAGCTACCAAAGGAATTTCCCTTCCCCTCATAATAGGTTCCGGTAAGAACAAAATATCGATTTTCCAGTGAAACAAAACCGGAGTTCAACACCCAATCTGGCGCCAGTTCTGTATTTCCTTTGCCAAAGGCGCCGAAATAGCTAAACAAAAGCCCGGGGAAAAAACCATGAAAGGGGCGCAGAGTTAAGCGTGTTTCAAGGACTTTATTTGTGTTTTGCTCAATGGCATGATAACCGCCGCCATTGAAAACACCGATGCCAAAGCTGCCGAATTTGCCTGTGTGTTTAGTGCCAATTTTATTTTGAATTTTATTATCCAATTTTCCACCAATATTGGCGACCAATAGCATTCCAAAATCAGCTGAATTTAATAATTCGCTTCGTTCAAGGAATAATGTTCCCTGGACTCGGTAGCGATTGATTTTTTCCTCAAAATCAAGCCAGGGACGGTGGACCAGTCCAAACTCCAAATATGGTTGTGAAAGGATAGTAAATTCGGGCAATTTATATTTCAAGTAACAGTAATTCTTTTTTGATAATAATATAGCCGCGCTTTAGATTAAAGTAATTGAATTTTTTATCCTTTTTTTCTCCGCTTTGATGCTTAAGGAACCAGCGTCCTGAAATAGTTATCCCGTCATCCTTATAATCTGATCCTGGATTTGACAGTGCGATTCCTGAATAAAGAAAGAGTAAAAAAGGAATTGTAATTTTAACCAAAGTAAAGCGTCTTTTCATATAAAACTCCTGGTTTGAAATAATAAAAGAAAATAAGTAGAGGCAGAGTCAAAGGGTGAGAAAATAACGCAATTTGGGCAAAAATTACAAACGAAAATAGACTATTAACCTCACTCCTAACCTTAGTAATAATTTTAAATTTCACTTAGATTTTTCTGGTTTATTTTCCAATCATTTGATTTGAAAATCATATTCTTGTTTAATCCGCAGGTTTTACTTTCCACAATGTCAACGCAAATATCAATGACAGAACAGATGAACCAGCCCAGAAAATAGTGAGATTGCTGAAGTCATATTGTTTGATACCATTTACAATAGTAATACTGTCATCGATTAGTGTGCCGCTAATTTGTTCCTGAATCGCGGCAGCAACGTAACTAAAAATACCGACAAATCCCATAGCAGCACCGGCAGCCTTTTTAGGCGCGATATCCACAGCGAATAAACCGCCAAGCGCCGCAACAAGTCCGTGCAGGGTAAATCCATACAGAATGAAAGCGAAAACTAGTAATTTCGTGTCTGTACCGGGATAGAAAAAAATGATATAAAGTGCGAACAATTCCATAACAGCGTAAATAAGATTCGCGGGAGGTCTCCTGGCGTTGAAAAATTTATCAGAAATAAAACCATAGGCAAGACTGCCAGCGATTCCGGCAACAGTGTTCACGCCAATGATACTACCCGCTTCTAACAGTGAGTAACCTTTTGCTTCCTGCAAATATAGAACACCCCAACTGGTTATGGCGTAGCGGGTCATATAAATCATGGCGCTTGCCAGTCCAATCAGCCAGACTGTTGGTAATTTTAGAATTGTTAGTTGCGCTAAAAGTGTTTGTTTAGTCCCGGTTTTTTTTTGAGCTATTTCCACGCCGTGATCATTCCGCCAATCTGCCACTGAAGGGAGCCCCAAAGTTTGTGGGCGGTCGTTGAGAAATGTGTACAGCCCCACAGCCGTCAGCACACCTAAAACAGATGGTCCCCAAAATCCATAACGCCAGCCCAGGTGGTTCACTAATGCGGCGACGCCCACCAATGTTAAACCTTCACCGATTCCGTGCGCGGTTGCCCAAATTCCATAATACCTGCCGCGTTCATTATTGCTGAACCAGTTCGAAAGAGTAACAATTCCCGAGGGCGCATTGAAACCCTGGAACCAGCCATTCAAACCCCAAAGCACGATCCAAAGCCAAAGCAGACTGGACCATCCCATGAGCATGTTAATAATAGCGGAAAATAAAACACCTGTGGCAAAGAATTTTTTAATATTGGCGTAGTCAGCCAAAACACCGTTAAAAAATTTACCAAAAGCGTAGCCATAAAAAATGGCAGAGCCGATTAATCCCAATTGTTCGGCTGAAAAAATTCCGCCATCAATGAGCGGTTTTTTAATGATTGATAGCGCCAATCGGCACGTGTAAGCAAAACCAGCGCCCAGTGTGACCGCGCTTATCGCGGAGATTCGATACCTGCGAAATAAACGGTTCACTTCAGAGGAGTTTTTTATTAATGGCTTATCTTTGCCTGTTGAAAAGAATTTTAGTAAGTTTATCATTTTTTATTAAGCTTCAGATTATTATTAATGAAAAAGCCCATTATTTTACTATGACATTTAGCAAATCCAATACCTGTTCCAAATTTTTGCAATCAGCTACTCCAAGAATTTTATCCCCGGATAATATAATCCCGGTATAACCTTTATACGGTATTTTTTTATACAAGACAGTACTTTTACCCGCTTCAGCATGTTTCCATTTTTCGGATATTTTTTGCCATGTAATTTTACTGGGTTCCTCTTTAATAGAAACGATAGAAAAGTAACGAAAGCTGGCGCTGTCTTTTTTATATTTGGCATAAACGCAACGCTCCAGTAAATCAATACCCAGGAACGCTTCCCGGCTATATCCTTCGGAGTAAGCTATTTTATTTTTAACCGGCAGGACACTAAATTCAGTTGGTTGCTTGTCTGAACCGGGCAATGCTGCCGAGACTTTCCGCAGAATGTCTTTACCTGATTCCTGCCTGAATTCACCTTCGAAAATATTGATTTTAACATAATATGAATCTTTGAGTAACAAACATTGATAGGGAGGAGATACCACCGCTTCGACGCCGATTTTTAGGAAATTCGCGTCAACCGGTCTTTCCACTTTATAAATACCAAACCCGTTAACCCGGCTGCCCATATCATAGATATCGACTGAAAATTGTAATTCCTGATAGCTGAAATCTTTTGTTAGTAGTTCCTTAAATCCAAAGGATAAAAACACATCAGCGCCACCATTAATGTATTCGTAAAGCGTCTCCGGGTTGTATTTTGCCACTTCACTTTCCGGTGTGAACGATTTGATTGTTGGGAAATCGATGGCGTGCGCTGGTATTGATATGACAATTAATAAAATTAATAATAACGAAATGGAATTTTTCATTTGCTTCCTTTAAATTTAATGTGATAAAATTATCCCTCCCAAAAGCAATAATGCTATGGGAGGGCAGAAAAGCTAAACCAAAGTTAACAATGAATGCGCCTGTGTGAGCTGTACCGGAATATCTAAATTATGCGGACACGAAGCGGTACAGGGCGCGCTGCAATCAAAACATAATGACGCGTTTTTATCACGTAATTTCAGGTACTTTTCCATGGCAAGTTTTTCATTTCCCTGCATTTCGTAATAGTAGGCATAACGCATGATAGTACTGACGGGCAGCTGATGCGGACAACTGCTGACGCAATTGTTGCAGCCGTGGCGGCAGTATTGCGCATTAAATACAAGTTTATAATCTTCAAGAAACTGTTGATCTGCCGCGGAAAGTTTGACGCCTGAAACCGGGACAATCATGTCGATCATGTCAAATGAAGAGAAAGAAACGCAGGTGGTATGCATATCCGGATTGGAAGCAACCCAATGAATACTGGTTTTCCTCAACTGGTCCTGTGTTTTAATCCCGTGTTTTTCAACAAAAGTTTTGCTGTTTTCATAGGATGCCAATTGGCGGTTCACCCTTCGTTTGAGCCTGGCCATTGCTTTTTCTTTTGATGTTCCTCTTTTCATAATTCTATCCAGGTACTCTTGTTGGTCTTTGGTAAGATTGTCCGGATCGAGTGGAGAAACAGCCAACATGCCGGGAGAAGTTTTCATGGCTGTTGTACCCACGTTATTTTTTTTGCAGGCTGCCAGCACTTTTTCAGCCTCTTCTTTATTCATAAAATTATATGATAAAAGCATTAAATCAAACCTACCGTCTTCTGCTGCCGCGCAAAGAACTTTTTCCATGCTTTCGCCATCACCGCGCGGACCATGATTGGAAACTCCCGTATGTTTCAACCGTCCGGCAGCTTTTAGTTCTTTTACCGCGTCGTGAAAACCTGTGTGGTTAAGAATTTTTACGGTTGACGCACTGTGAATGTAAAGAGCATCAACGTAATCGGTTTTTAGTCGTTCCTGACACTTTGTAAATCTTTCCAGCAATTCTTCTTTAGTTGCATTTTCTTCAAAATGTAGTTTGGTGGTAATAAATACTTTTTTTCGATCCATGAACTGCAAGGCTTCACCGATCATTTTTTCAGAATTACCATTTCCATAGCTTTCGGCAGTATCAAAATAATTGATGCCGCTATCATAGGCATAACGAACGACATTGGCTTCTCTCATTCGGGTTGTACCCATCGAGATATCAGAAACTTTGAAGCCGGTTCTGCCAAGTACTCGATATTCTTTTATTTTTGCCTCTGTTTCTTCCTGAGAAAGATGAGCATTTTTTAATGGAGGAATATTAAGAGTTGATCCGGCTATTACAGCTCCACCGAATTTCACAAAATTTCTACGGGAGATTTTGCTTGCATTTTGGTGTTTGTTTGGCATGTATAGCTCCTTTCGGATTGATAAATAACGAGATTATTTTTAATGTTTTAATATTCGTTTTGATTTTACCCCGCACCGCCAGAAGCGCCGCCTGCGCCGCCACCACCTCCCGCGGACGCGCCTCCGCCAACTCCGGCTGCTGTGCCCATTGCTGTACTTGTTGCTGTTACCATGGATGAAATCGCGTCCGCTAATCCCATTGGTGAACTGTGAGCTTGCGCGCCCGCGTACCAGGGAAAAAATGTTCTGCTTTGATAATCAGGAACAGCCATTATCAGCTCTTTGATTGCTTTTTGACCGACCCCAAGGGCAATTCCGAAAATGAAATATTTTTCCAGGTTTGATTGAAGGTCCGACCGATTTACCCTGAATTCATATTTCATAATGTAGCGGCGAAACGCGATAAGTTTTGTGCGCAGCAATTTAACCTCTTTTGTATATCTTAAAATAATAAATGACCAGCCAAAGAGCATAAAACCGGAAATCAGGCAAATGAGTCCTGCTTGGCCAAAACGGATCACAGTAAAAATACCAGCAGCAATCAGAATGATAGAAATGATCACGCAATAAATAGTCCCTTTAACACTGCTTTTGTCAAAAATTGGCTTGTCACCCCATTGTGATTTCACTAATTTTTTCCAGTGTGTAAACCACTTGAGAACTTTGGAGCGGGAGTTTTTAATTTCATCCAGATTTATCTCTGAAGTCCCTTCACCAAATTGATTAAACAGGAAATCAACCAAGTCCAGTTCGTGGGGAGCAAGTTCTCCCTTAGATAAGTTAAATTTTTCTCTGTGCAATTTAAGCGTATAAATATTTTTATTTACTGTAGTAAACAGAACTTTCTTTTCCTCAATTTTTTCTTCAATACTCAAATACCCTTTGCGGGCGAGGTCCATCATCGTGGCGACCATAGCGCCAGCGCCAATTTGACCTGTGGAATAAATATAATTTGCTATCGCGGGTGAAATATTTTCCGGTAGTTCGGAAGTCAGACTGCTACGAAAAGGGATCGGGTGGCTGGTACCAAATCGTTTGTAAAGCAAAATAAAAGCAGCTAAACCCAGGACTGTCAAAATAATATTGGCGTCTTTGGCTTTAGATTTATTTTGCTCTCTGAACAAATTTTTTTCTGTTGCTTCTCTTCTTAGACGATTAGATCTTCCCACCAAAATTCTTTCTTCAGCCATGATTTGATCGCGTTTATAATCATTTGAATAAACGTTCGCGGAAGGAACCCAGGCAGGTGGAAAGATGACCCTGACTTCCAGAAAGTTTTTTTTGGGAAGAGGATATGACCAAAAATGCAGGCTGCCCATTTCGAAAGCGTATTCGCCAAAAAGCGGTCCATGCATCCAGGCGCGAACATGACTTGTGTCAGCCGGTTGAGGTAGTTTTAGCGATACATTTAGAGCTCTTGCTGTTTTTGGACGTCCGGCTGCCAAAAATTTGTAATAGAATTCAGCCACGTCCTGGTGTACCGTTACCGCGTCTTCAACACGATATTTTAGCGTAAAAACCCGGGTCTCATTTCTTGCCTGGTAGAACCATTTTACATATAATTTATTTCCTGATTGGCTTATCTGGTATGTGGATACCTGACTACTATTGCTCTCTTCGTATTTCGAATAATTATCACTCAAAGAAAAATCAGTAATCCGTCCCAAATTTTCCAACGGTAATGAATAATCAGCCCAACTGAAGCTTCCTTTAAACCTGTAAGTTCTTGATTCCTCAATGATAAGGCTTCCGTCAGTTTGAATTTCTGATATAATTTCGATATTATCTATAAAATATATTTTGTTGGGAAATGTATAGGAACTCTACGCTCTTTATTTTTACCATCCTCAAAATATGTAAAGACATAAAAATTAAAAAATGTTATACCACCGTATTTATTAAATTCACTTGATACAAAGTTATCATCAATCAATTCATCCGGCATAAATTGTTTAACCCAATCTGTTACCTTTATTGTCTTAATTTCTATTTCCTTCAATATACAATCTTTGATGTCATTCTCTTCACCTTGCCAATGCATCATTTTTTTAACATTCTTTAATTGGTTGATAAACTTTATAGAATAACGTTTGCCTTGTATATCCATATCAAATCCTAATTTAAAATCAACATTTGTTTCATTCAACCAATCAATAGTATCATTTGTCGAACCAACACCACCACCTGTTCCAATAACATTATGATCTTTGTTTCCCCAATATGAGATGACATCTCCCTCTCCCTCAACTATAGCAACAACTTCTTTATTCTCTTTCAATACATCTATATTATATAGTCGAGGAAAAATCTCTCCAGTGAATTCTTTAGCAAGATTAAACTCCAACCTACTATCACCATCATATGCTTTTATATATTCACCATCACTGATTTTATACTTAAACTTAAAAGAGACTACATTGCCTTCAACATAAATGGGATAGACTATCATTCCATCACTATACTTAAATTTATATTTACCTTC
>NBLI01000090.1 GCA_002084535.1 Candidatus Zhuqueibacterota bacterium 4572_119 | reverse complement strand
AGCGATTTAAAAAAAGCGAAAAAGACTGCCAACATGGCGCGTCAGCTTTATCCACAGTCTCCACTGCCTCTTGTGATGTTAGCCAACATTTATACCTGTGATGGAGATGCGGCAAAAGCTCTTGGGTTTTATAATAAGGCGAAAAGTTTAAATCCGGACGATAGTGCTGTGAGCGCTGCCCGGCTAAATCAATACGCTGTTGAACTTATCAAGGCTGGAATGGTTGACGATGCAAGATTATTACTGGAAAGCCTGATTCAGCTTTATCCTGATGAGCCGGTATTGTATCACAGCATTGGTGACATTTATCTTCGCATAGGAACAAAGTATTTCAAAAAGGCACTCAAAATTGATCCCACATTTAAACCGGCAAGAGATTTGTTGAAAAAATTGGACTGATTGAAAACCAAAAAACAAGCTGACAACGATTTCCAAAAACTACAGGAGCAGAAATGAAATACAAGAAACTTGTTTTATTTTCAATTTTATTGTTGGTGACTAATTACGCTTTCTCTGATGTCCCCAAACCTGAAAATTTTCTCGGTTTCAAAATTGGAACGGATCGAAAACTTGCAAATATGCATCAAATTATCGATTATTTTAATATGCTGGCAGAGGCAAACGACAGAGTCGTGGTGCAGGAAATTGGCAAAACCACAGAGAAAAATCCTTTTATTGTCGCCATCATCACCTCCAAAGAAAATCAAAAGAATCTGGATAAATACAGGGAATATCAGCAGCTGTTAGCCGATCCCAGGAGAATTAGCGATGAAGAAGCCGATGAAATTATTTCTAAAGGAAAAACTGTGGTCATGATCAATTGTTCGCTCCACGCGTCTGAGATCGGAGCTTCACAAATGAGTTTGAACCTGGCTTATGACCTTGCCACGAAAACCGATCCGACCACACAGGAGATTTTAGATAATGTTATTTTACTTCTTCTGCCCATGCATAATCCTGACGGAATTAAGATGGTGGTGGACTGGTACAATAAATACGTAGGGACAAAATTTGAAGCCTGCCGTATGCCCTGGCTTTATCAAAAATATGTGGGGCATGATAACAACCGGGACTGGTACATGTTTACGCAGGTGGAAACTCGCTTAACTTTACAGGTGCATAATGCCTGGCATCCACAAATTGTTGTGGACATGCACCAGATGGGAAGCCGTGGCGCTCGGCTATTTGTGCCACCTTTTATTGATCCTTACGAGCCCAATGTTGATCCAATCATCCGGCAGCAAGTAGCGATGATGGGGACTTTCATCGCCGCGGAATTGACAGCGGAAGGAAAAGCTGGCGTAATGCACAGCGAACGTTTTGACGCCTGGACACCTGCACGGGCTTATCATCATTATCATGGTGGAATCCGAATCCTGACAGAATGCGCCAGTGCGCGAACCGCGACACCGATAAAGATTGAATTTGATAGATTGTCAAATTCCGTAAAATCTCCATCGGTAAAAATGGTGATGCCATGGCAAGGAGGTGATTGGACATTAAAAGACATTGTTGATTATGATTATTCAGCGGCAAAAGCTGCCCTGACAAACGGAGCCAGGCTTAGGGAAAATTGGCTGCGGAATTTTTACCGTATTCATAAAAAGGCAGTGAACCGGACAGAGCCTCCTTTTGCTTTTGTTATTCCAAAGAACCAGCGCGATTTATCAACGGCTATCAAGATGATGAAAACCTTGCAGTTGGGAGATGTGGAAATACATAAAGCAAATATGGATTTTAAGGCGAATGGCAAGCAGTATTTAAAAGGTGATTATATTATTTATATGGCACAGCCCTATGGCGGATTTGCCAAAGCGCTTTTGGAAAATCAACAATACCCTGAAATTCGCTCGTATCCCGGCGGACCGCTTAAAACGCCTTATGACGTAGTTGCCCATACTTTGCCGCTGCTGATGGGGGTAAAGGTTATTCAGGTTGACAATAAGTTCGAAGTAACCGCGACAAAATTAGAAAGTATCAATCAGCCCGGAGGTCAGGTACACTTCGTTGAAAATATTTTTGGTTATGCCTGGAGCCACCGCACAAATGATGATATTGTAGCATTGAACCGGTTGGTAAATAAAAACCATAAAGTGTATTGGGCAGCGGAAAATTTTGAGACTGGTAAAGAGAGTTTTTCCGCGGGTACGATGATAGTCAAAAACGACACGAGCCTGGAAAAAAGCCTTTCTTCAATTGTCAAAAATTTGTTGGTTGACTTCAGACCCATAAAAAAGAAACCAAATATAAACGGATACGAAATAAAGCCGGTGCGCCTGGGTTTGTATAAAAGCTGGACAGCTTCTATGGATGAAGGCTGGACGCGTTGGGTGCTCGAGCAATATGAATTTCAATTTAAGAGCGTTTTTAATGAGGATTTGAAAAAAGAAAATATTTTAAACAGGCTGGATGTTCTTCTTTTACCGGATATTGGTGAGCAGACAATTGTTAAAGGCAGATCGAAAAGAGTGACACCACCGGGGTACGCCGGAGGAATAGGGGAAAAGGGAGTAGAAAATATCCGGGAATTTGTCAATAATGGTGGCGTGTTAATTACCTTGAATAATGGTGCCGCGTTTCCGATTAAGCATTTTAAACTGGCAATCGAGGACAGCAGCCGTAAAATAAACAGGAAAGAGTTTTTTATCCCTGGGTCGATTCTTTCTGCTGATGTTAATAACAGACATCCGCTTGCTTACGGCTACGCAAAAGAGGAGGCAATATTTTTCCGGCGGAGTCCGGCGTTTCAGGTGAACCAGGGAAATACGGTGGTATCGTATCCGGGAAGGAATCCGTTGTTGAGCGGCTGGATTAATGGAGAGAAACATTTGTTTAATAAAAGCGCGATAGTTGATATTCAGGTGAGAAAAGGCAGGATTATTTTAATAGGTTTCCCTGCGCTTTACCGGGCGCAGTCGCACAATACATTCCGGTTTTTGTTTAATGCGATTTATTACGGACCGGCGCTGCTGAAAGATCTTTGATTTGTAATTGCCACGGATTTACGAATTATATCAAATTTATTATAAAGATTAGAACATGATAAACGCGGATGACAGCGGATTACGATCCGCGTAAATCCACTTTATCCGCGTTCCACTCATTTTATAAATTAAGGGATACAATTTTTTAAATCAGGGAGAACAAATTATGAAAAATTGGATGGTTTTTTTAGTAAGTATTTTTTTAGTTCTATCATCATCCCTTTTCGCGCAAAAGGCAAATTTTGAGCTTGCCGACAAATTTACATCGGATAAAATGAAAAAGATGATCGGTTCGACATCGGTGAGACCGAACTGGATCGAAAAATCCGACGTTTTCTGGTACAATTACAAAACCAGTGACGGGACAAATTACTACATCGTTGATGCCAATAAAAAGTCAAAGAAAAGGATGTTCGACAATGACGAGTTAGCATCTCAGCTGACAATGATTACCCACTATCCTTATAATGCGAAAGAGCTCCCCATTAAAAACATTGAGTTCGCGAAAAATAAAAAGGTTTTTACCTTTGAAGTGGATAGCCTGAAATTTAGATACAATATAAACAACACAAAATTAACTTTTGTGGATACATTGAACCAGGATTCCCTAAAAGCGGTAAAGAGATTTAAGCGCTGGGCACGATACTCACCGGATAGCACCTGGATTGTTTACGCGAAAAATCATAACCTGTTTTTGCTCAAAGCCGATGATTTGAAGCAGGAGAATCCTGATACTAACGCGCTGGAAATCCAGTTGACCGAAGATGGAGAACGTTGGTACAGTTACGCTCGTTCCGCCGGCGATACTTCAAAAGATAAACGTTTGTCCAGCCGCGCCAGGTGGTTTGAAAATTCAAAAATGTTATACATAATAAAATCCGACAGCAGGGAAGTGGAAGATTTATTTCTCGTTCATTCTTTGAAAAAACCAAGACCAACTCTCCAAACTTATAAATATACTATGGCAGGAGATGAGAATATTCCCCAACAGGAATTAATTGTATTTGATGTCGCGACAAAGGAACGTCTCGACATTGACATAAAAAAATGGAAAGATCAATCTGTTGGGAGAACTTACACTATTAAATCGTCTAATAATTTGTATTTCGTTCGGAGGGACAGGACTTTCAGCAATTTTGATGTTTGTGTCGCTAACACAAAAACAGGGGAGGTGAAAGTTTTATTTTCGGAAGTGAGTAAACCGTCTGTTACAGATAACTATTCCGGTTTGATAATATTGAATGAAGGCAAAGATTTGGTTTGGTGGTCTGAAAGGGACGGTTGGGGACACCTTTATCATTACGATTCAAGTGGCAATTTAATTAAGCAACTGACACGTGGACCTTTTGTTGTGGGTAGAGTTAGCAGTATCGATTCGGCAAGAAATATTCTATATTTTCCTGCTTATGGCAAAGAGAAAGATGTTAATCCCTATTTTAATATGTATTACAGAGTTGATCTTTCGGGCAGAGCTCCTAAATTATTAACACCCGAAGAAAGCAGCCATTCTTTTTACATGTCAAAATCAAATAAATATTTTGTGGATACATACTCTCGCTTTGATCATGCTCCAAAGTCAGTTTTGAGAGATAAAAACGGCAAGGTTTTAATGGAACTTGAAGAAACAGATATTTCTCGCCTTGTGGCATCCGGGTGGAAGAAACCGGAATCTTTCATTGTAAAAGCTGGCGATGATGTGACCGATCTTTACGGCGTGATGTGGAAGCCTTTTAATTTTGATCCGGAAAAAAAGTATCCTATTATTACACATGTTTACCCGGGTCCCCAAACCGAGTCAGTGCCAACGACTTTTTCGATTAGCAGCAGGACAACACTGGCGCAGCTTGGCTTTATTGTGGTCTCCGTTGGTAACAGGGGCGGCAGTCCGAAACGGTCAAAATATTACCACAGCTACGGCTACGGCAATAATCGTGACTATCCGCTGGAGGATAACAAATACGCGCTGGAGCAGCTTGCCAGGCTATATCCTTTTATTGACATTTCCAGGGTTGGGATTTATGGTCATTCCGGCGGTGGAAATATGTCAACCGCGGCAATGTTTAAATATCCGGATTTTTACAAGGTTGCTGTCTCCTCAGCCGGAAATCATGATAATAATATTTATAATATCTGGTGGGGCGAGTCGCATTATGGTGTGGAAGAAGTGATTAAGAAAAAAGGAAAAAACAAAAAGAAGAATGAAGAAGAGAAATCCGCAAGTGAAGACAGCGTTAAAAAGAAAAAAGAAATTTCCTTCAAAGCAAAATATGATGATAATGCTTCCATCGCGAAAAATTTAAAAGGTCATTTGTTGTTAATTCACGGAGAGGTTGATAATAATGTCCATCCGGCAAATACGTACCGCGTAGTGAACGCGCTTATCCGGGCGAACAAACGTTTTGATTTTATGATGTTGCCGGGAAAAAAGCACAGTTATGGAAATTATAATAAATATATCGAACGTCTGCGATGGTATTATTTCGCGGAGCATTTGCTGGGTGATTACCGAGACGGCGTTGATCTGAATATTTTTGATAAAAATTAATTTTGCCCATTTTGGAGTATAGCAAATGCGCTGCGGTATGAGGTAACACAGTTAATTCACTTTATTTAAAGCGAATAAACCAAAATATAATTTTGTTAATAGCAAAATCAAGCTCGAAAATTGAAGCGCGTAACCGTCAGGGAGAGCAATGAAAAAAAATAAAAAGTATTCAGTTAAAACAATAATTTTTTGCATTTTGATAATTTGCCTCAGCGGAAACCAAGGCTTTTTATCAGCTCAAAATAAAGAAAATAAACTAGAAATACTCCATTCGATCTCCAGCCACAAGCTTTATGATTATGTGGCAGAACTGTCGTCAGACAAATACGAGGGCAGGTTAACAGGGACAGCCGGCTATGATGAATCTGCAAAATGGGTGGCGGCGCATTTTGAGAAATGGGGAGTGAAACCGCACGGTGACAACGGAACCTACTTCCAGAAATTTAAAATTCCATACACACTAATTTTTCCCGATTGCGAGGTTAGTTTGCATCTTCCTTTTAAGAATTCAGTGATTAAAAAGTCCTACCGGTATGAAATTGAATTTATTCCCGGATCAACTTCAGGTTCCGGAGAAATCACGGCGGAAGTTTTTTATGCCGGATACGGAATCACCGCGCCGGAATTAGGCTATGATGATTACAAAGGAATCGATGTCAAAGGGAAAATAGTTTTACTGGAAAGAGAAGTCCCGGTTTCTCCAAACAAAGAACCCATTGTTTTTAAAAAATGGCGTCCGTATTCATTTCATCAATATAAGTTGGAAAACGCGGTTAAACACGGCGCCAAAGGAATGCTCTATAATTACGGACCAATTGGGAATCCCAATAATGCCTATGAGAAAAATTTTATCTAAAATAAAAAGCAAACTCCGTCCTCAATCCTTCAGGATGAAAAAGACGGTTACGATTAGAAATTCCACTGAACATCATCCTGACGGTATCGGTTCAAATGTGATTGGTTTTCTGGAAGGAGCTCACCCGGATTTAAAAAAAGAGGTAATTATCATTGGCGGGCATCTTGATCATTTGGGCAGATGCTATGAAATAATGCCCGGCGCCAATGATAATGCTTCTGCGGTTTCGGTAATACTGGGAGTCGCGGAAGCATTGACAAATCCCAGACTTGACGCGGCACGGTTCATGTGGAAAGATATCCCGACGATTTCCTTTTCTGCCTATGGCAGTCCATCTTTTTATCATCTCCCAAAAGATGATATTAGCACCATCACCCCTGAAATTCTTGAGGATTTGGCACAGTTGGTTTTTTGGGTGGTGGTTGATTTGGCGAATCAGGAATCTGTTGATTTTAGGGAATAGGGAAATTTTTTGATAGTTTTTTAACTGCAAGGGACGCAAGGTGAAAATTAACTTTGCGAACATTGCGATTAAGAAATGTTCCTGAAAAAAAATATAGTCATTGACTTATCAGAATGTTTAAATTCCAGGATTAATATATTACATGGAGTGGAGTCATGCATAAAAAAGTTTTTATTCTTTTAATCTTATTTTTTCTTATTATAACAGTAAGTCTTGAAGCACAAATAACACCCTGGCTTTACTGGACATTTCTACCTGATAATCAAATGGACGAAATCATCGGAGAAGCGTCCGGGGAAACAGCATGGAACACAATTATGGAGACCGGTGGATACAACAAAGACCGCCTTGCTGAAGAATACGCTGGCACGTTTTACGAAGCGCGGTATATATTGGATCAGCTAAAGCTCTATGGTTTACCCGGCGCGGAAATCGTCCGTTTCCCGGGGCGGAAAGTTTGGGACGGAATAAAAGGTGAACTTTGGGAGCTGAGCCCAAAACGCCGGAAAATCGCCTCATATCGAGACATGACCGCGATGCTGGTTAAAGGGAGCAATTCAGCGGATGTGGAAGCGGAATTAATCTGGATTGGACAAGGAACAGATGAAGAAATTGACAGTTCAAAAATTGAAGGCAAGATTGTAGTAACCGAGGGGAGTTTATGGCGCGCTCATAATACCGCGTGTATGGAATACGGAGCGCTTGGAGTTGTGGCAATAAGCACTTCCCGCCAATATTTTGATTCGATACAACTCCCCTGGAGCAGAATTCGCGGAAGCAGGGATGAAAAACCGGCAAAGTTCGCGTTTTACCTTCCCGCCCGTGAGGGTGAGTTTTTGAAAAAACGTTTGTTAAGAGAAGAAAAAATTAAAGTACACGCCCAGGTTGAAACAAAGATGGAGCCTTATGAATTGCAGGATGTAACCTGTTTTATCCCTGGAACTGATTCTAAAGCTGGAGAAGTTATTTTTTCCGCCCATTTATTTGAAGGTATCACCAAGCAGGGCGCGAATGACAACAAATCCGGTAGCGCGGGAATTCTGGAAGTTGCCAGGATTTTGCACACGCTTATTGAAGAAGGAAGACTCCCCAAACCGAAACGTACCATCCGCTTTATCTGGGGACCGGAATTTTCCGGGATTGGACCCTGGGTAAAAGCCAATAAAGATATTATGAAAAATACACTTTGCAATATTAACATGGACATGGTTGGAGAATGGTTGACCAAAAACAAATCATTCATGAGTTTTATGCGCACAACCTATGGCAATCCTCACTATATCAATGATGTTATGGAAAATTATTACCGATTCGTCGGAGAAGCGAGCCGGGAGAAAATTCATAGACGCGGCGGGGTAGAAAATGTCGCCTATCGCATCGTCGCGCCAACCGGGGTTGATGAGCCGTTTTATTACTCCATCGAGCCCCATTATGGGGCGTCGGATCATGAAGTATTTAACAGTTGGGGTGTGCGAGTGCCGGGAATCATGATGATTGCCTGGCCCGACCAGTGGTATCACACTTCGGGAGATCGTGTGGATAAGGCTGACCCCACCCAGATGAAACGCGTTGCAGTGATTGGTGCGGCAGCGGCTTATACGATTGCTATTGCGGATGACGATATGGCGCTTAAAATCGCGGCTGAAATTACCAGCAATGGCACAAGGCGGCTTGGGCATCAATTGATGGTTGGGCTGGAAGACTTGAACCGGGCAACTGCTGAAGATTTTGCGCGACAATATCACCTGGCGAAATTACGTATCAAAGCAGCGGTTGAAAACGAGAAAAATACACTGGAATCTGTACTCGAACTTGCGCGGAAAAAGCAGAAGGTGTCTCGATATATTTCAACTACGAAAAAAACAATTGATCAAGTTGGTTTGGCTCAATTATCCGCTTTGGCAAATTATCAGAAAATTAAGGCAGCAAAATTGAAAATAAAATCGACAAAATTGAGTCTGACTGAATTGGAAGAAAAAGCATCCAAAATGATTCCCAAAACGACTGGCAAGGTAACAGTGAATGGATATGGCGGCTACCGGGAATTTGTTGATGATGTTCCCAAAGAGGAAAGGGATAAATTCCCTTATGGCTGGAGAGACATTGCCAGTACCCGAGAATTGCAATTGCTCATAAATGGCAAGCGGAGCATCCTTGATATAAAACAGCTTCTTGATGTCCAACATGAACGTAAGTCGGATTTGCAAAGTGTCATCAATTATATTGAGGTGCTGAAATTGGCAGGATTAGTTGAGATGTAACTGAATATATAATCGAACAAAATTTAAAAACCGCTAATGGCGCGGAGCACGCAGATTAAAAAGTCTAACAAATGAAATAAAAATCAAATAAAATTATGAGAGCGGAAAAATGAAATTTTTTAATCGGATTTCAATATCATTTTTATTGACGACAATATTATTGATAATAGCCGCTAATTGTTTTGTCGCGTTTGCCAGCGAAAAACCGGTACTTCATGGAAAGCACTGGGTAGCAATTACCGGAAAACCGCTGGCTGCGACGGCGGGCGCGAAAATTTTTGATCGTGGTGGAAACGCGGTTGACGCTGCCTGCGCCATGCTTGCTGCAACATGCACCATGTATGATGTTTTGAGCTGGGGCGGTGAAAATCAGGCGTTAATTTATAATCCGCGTACGAAAAAAGTAATTGGTATCAATGGTTTGGGTGTAGCGCCGACCGGAGCGACGCCGGAATTTTTTAAAGCACAAGGAATGGAAAAATATCCGCCGCGATACGGACCATTGGCCGCGGTTACGCCTGGGATTCCCGGCAGCTTAATGACGATGTTGGCGGAATATGGAACCATGAGTTTGAAACAGGTTTTGGAACCTGCCATGCAAATGGCTGAAGGTTATCCCATTGAAGCCCAGTTATCAAGGAGCATTGAAAGACAAAAGAAGCATATCAAAAAATGGAAGTATTCAAAAAAAGTTTTGCTGCCACATTTTGGTGAGGAACACGAAGCGCCTTTTCCAGGAGAGATTTTCAGGCAGCTTGATTTACTGAAAACATTGCAAAAGTTAGTTGAAGCGGAACAAAGCGCGCTTGACAAAGGGAAAAACAGGAAACAGGCAATTTACGCAGCGTACGATAGATTTTACCGTGGAGACATCGCTGAAGAGTTCGCCCGTGGCTGCCAGGAACAGGGCGGATTAATTACCAAAGAAGATTTGGCGAATTGGAAAGTTTTTATCGAAGAGCCGGTTAAAACAACTTACAAAGAAATCGAAGTTTATAAATTGACATCATGGGTGCAAGGCCCGGTGCTTTTGCAAGCTCTGAATATGCTGGAAAATTTTGACTTGAAATCCATGGGTTACAATAGCACACGTTACATTCACACGCTTTATCAGGCGATGAACCTGGCATTTGCTGACCGTGATTTTTATTATGGCGATCCCTATTTCCCTCCCGAAGAACCGTTGCAAGGACTTCTTTCAAAAGAATACGCTAAACTGCGCGTCAAAGAAATAGATTGGGAAAAGAATGATGTAAACGCGAAACCGGGCGATCCCTATCCCTTTATGAAAAAGAAAAATCCTTATTTAAAACTTCTCAAAAATTGGACGGCTTTGAAGAGAGATAATACCGAACAATGGACTGAACTGGAAGAGAATATTTTTGAAGAGGACTTTTTCAGAGGTACGACATCCATCCAGGCAGTGGATAAAGAAGGATGGGTTGTCTCGGTAACTCCCAGCGGCGGTTGGATTCCTGCTTGTATTGCGGGGAAAACCGGAATTGGCATGAGCCAAAGAATGCAAAGTTTTGTGTTGAATGAATCGGAAAATCCCTTCAACGTAGTCAAACCGGGAAAAAGACCGCGGGCAACCCTAACGCCGTCCATTGCTTTGAAAGACGGCAGACCGTTTCTCTCGTTTTCTATTCAAGGTGGAGATACGCAGGATCAGAATTGCTTGCAGTTTTTTTTAAATATAGTAGAATTTGGGATGAATGTCCAGGAAGCCTGTGAAGCTGCCAATATCGTTAGTTACCAGATGTACAGTTCGTTTGGCAACCATGATAAAAATCCGGGAAGACTGACGCTGCGCGATGATGTGCCAGGATGGGTGCAGAAAAAGTTGAGGGAAATGGGATACAATTTGAGATTTAGCAGCAAGACATCAGGTCCCATGACAGCGGTTTATTTTGATTGGGAGCATGGTTCGTTTTGGGGAGGAGCCAGTAACTATGGTGAAGATTATGGAATTGCCTGGTAACAGAAATTACAATAAATAATTGGAGAAAAGATGAATATCAAGAGCAAGTATTTTTTTTACGGATTGGTTTTAATTGGCTTTATATTAATCTCGTTTTGTGGTG
>NBLI01000003.1 GCA_002084535.1 Candidatus Zhuqueibacterota bacterium 4572_119 | reverse complement strand
TTTCCGGAGGAGACGTGTTTCGCGAAGATATCTATGGCGAGCTCTTTTTTTGTTCCAGGGTGCTTTTGTTCTTTATTCAAGTTGATTTCTCCAATACTTAATACAGAGCATAACTAACACTTAATTATTTAGGACTTTCCCGCACGCCGCAACGCATCTGCGACTAAAAACATACGGAAAAAGCAAAAGCTCTCAATACAAAACAATGAATTCTGATAACAAAAGATTATTTAATATTTCAATCTATTTATCAAAAACTCCAAATACCTCGACTTAACCTGCTTACACGCTAAAGCCTGTTTAATTGGCGGCAATTTCAAAATCACACCAAATACGGCAGCTAACGCCCGATGGCTCCACATCACCCGATTATCAAAAATCAGGTTTTGAAGTTTTCCGCGTTCGATTGCCATAATTACTGCGCGATGTGTACCATTTAAAGGAGTGATGACTCTTTCCGGTCTTGATTTTAAATGGATATATCCTTTTGTGCAAGCACGAACACATATTCCGCAACCAAGGCAAATGGATTCATCCAATTTTGCTTTTTTCTTCTTTGGCTTATGCGGGTCGTTTGCGGAAACCAATGTCATTGCCTCAACAGGACAGGAATTTGCGCATTTACCACAGCCGTCACAATTTTCTTCGTCAATAACAGGCAAAAAGTTGGTCGTATGAATTGGATTCATAATTGCAAACTTTCGCGCGGCAATCATTGCCTCACAACAGCAGCCGCAACAATTGCAGATAAAATTTACATTCTCTCTGACGTTTTCACCAAACTGGACCAAATTATTTTCATAAGCCTGTTGTAGCAAATCAAGACCTTCCGCCGCATCAACCACACGGGCAAACCCGTGCTTGCTCAAAGATGCTGCCGATGTATTGAACGTCATACAAATTTCCATTGGCGCGTCGCAAGCTTTGCCCATGTGATCCATCTTGTGGCGGCAGTAGCAAATTCCAACAGCCATGGGTCGCGCACTTTTAATTACTTCGCTGGCTCTTTCATAATCCAATACATGAAGCGCGTTTTCGTTGGAAAGTACTGGCTCATGCACAAAAGTACGACCTAACTGAGTCTCTCCGTCCGTAAACAACGATTTAATAAAATCTTCTTCCACATTTAAGTATTGATAAAAAAGCTCACCCAAAACTTTTTGATCAACATCATCACGAAACCTCATCATGGAAAATTCAAAAAAGCCCGCCATGGGTGGAGGCAGGGCATAAGTTGTTTTTCCGTTTTCTTCAATGTCCACAAGCAAAGCTCTTCCTGCCAATTTATCCAACTCCTTTTGTGTGGAAACAATGTCTTGTTTCCAAATACGGCTGGCTTTTTCGGCGGTGAATGGTTTAATGGGCAGCAGTGAAACCAGGTCTGCTTCTTTTTGAGTGAAAAGTATTTTTAATATTTTATTCAACAGTTCAGAAGGTGGCGCACCCTGGGGAAAGCGGTTCAAGCGCTCTACTAATCGCGAATAGCCAGATTGCAAATTGTGATGTGCCATTATTTCTCCAATATTCTATCTCAAAATGAAATTTAAATTACCGTTGCCACAAATTTGAAAACTCGCTCATGAATTTTTCTTCAGCTTAAATCCATTTTAAAATCACACCAAAAACTAATATTAACAGAACATCAAATACATAAATGGAAGCAACTACGGTGATTTTCTTTTTAAGTGATTCCATATCAAAAACCCAAAATGAAACAAGAAAAAAGGTCAGATACCCGAACAAAAAAATAAGCCAGGGAGTCCCGGCATCCCACCACGAATAATCCCAGGTTAGGGCGCCAATGTTATTCAGTAATACTTCAATAAACACACAAAAAGCGGACCCAAAAACTGCTACTATCATACGATTGGGAATTCCAAATATTTTAACTTTTTTGTCCGGCGGAAGCATTTTAGCAAAAGTGATTCCTGCAATAGCAAACATAAAACAAATTTCAATATTTAATCCGATAAAAATGAGGTAAGCGGTTTTCCCGGGAGCGCCCCAAACTGGCGCGTAATTGGTAAAGTGGAATACAAGAGAGTTCCAGATTTCATTGAACCAGTCCATTCCCCAAAAGGCCAGTCCGGCAAAAACGAGATTCCAGTTTTTCTTTTCTACTTCATTTGCATAGACATAAACTACAAACGCAAAAAGCGGAATAACGTACCATTGAAAGAGACTACCATCACGTAAAATTTGCGTAGCTTTTGCAGCGGCTTCTGTTGGCATTTTCCCTCCAATTTGTAGATTAAGTTTTTAGTTAGCTGACGACGAATGATCATGAACAATCCGCCATGTATCGCCCCTTCTCTCAAATAATAGTGTAAAAAGGCCTGACGGATTTCCTTCGTTTTTTGTTAGCTTCCATCTTCCAAAAACAAGGGCGTAATTTTTTGACAAAATCCTGACGTCCAACTCGCTAAACTCTAAAAATCCCATAGCGCTTCTGTCCGGATACCCTTTTTTGTATCTTTCTAACACAGTCTGCCATCCAAAGCTCACTGTGCCATTCCCGGCAAACCGGACAGAGTCTGTCTTTTGGTAGCTTTGCATATATTCAACAATATTGCCGTCGTTCCAGGCTTTAACAGACTTTTTCAACTCATTTAAAATTTGCTGCTCTATAAATTTGTAGTCAGGTTTGGGTTGATAATTGCAGGTGAGAAAGAAAAAAATTAGCAGAAAAAAACTCAACAATTTTAATGATCTCAATAATGACTCCTATTTTTTAGGTTCTTATCTTTTTTTGATTGAAATGTTTTTCAAAACAGGCAGAAAAATTGAAACCCTGAAACAAAATCAGTGTTCACTATCAGGAAAGGAAATTTTCAAAACCTCACTCTCTTTAATTGCTTGTTTAATCAATTCCTCCCACGACTCAAGTTTCTCTTCGGCATTATGAACTTCATGAGGTTTCGCCTTTGTTTCCGGGTTTTCCGGTACCAAATAGCTGCAGCAATCGTCGTATGGTTCAATCGAAGTTTTAAAGGTATTAATTTTCTTTGCTTCATTGATAATCTCTTCTTTGTCATAACCAATTAATGGTCTTAAAATCGGCAAAGAAACCACTTCTGAAATGGCAGCAATGTTTTCCAGCGTTTGCGAAGCAACCTGCCCTACACTTTCTCCGGTGATGAGAGCCTTTGCTTTTTCATTTAAAGCAATGGATTCTGCAATTCGATACATCATCCGGCGGTAAAGAATTATCCTGAACTTTATCGGGGCGCGCAAGATAATTTCTTCCTGAATTTTTATCAATGGAACCATGTATATTTTTGAATTATATTGATATTGGGTTAATTTTTGTGCCAGCTTAACCGTGTTATGATATGAGGACTTGTTGGTCATGGGAAAACTGTGAAAGTGGACAAATATTACCCGGCAACCTCTTTTTATCATTTTATAGGACGATACCGGTGAATCAATCCCGGAAGAAAGCAAGCTCACGACCCTGCCACTGCTTCCCACCGGCAGACCGCGCTGTCCCTCGTGGCGTTTTAAATAGAAAAACACCTGGTTATTATAGATTTCGATATTACATTTTAAATCAGGGTTCTTAATCTTAACAGGTTTCTTCAAACCTAGGTGAATTTTTTCACCAACTGCTTGATTAACCTGAAGTGAGGTGAGGGGAAATGATTTATCAGTGCGCCTGGTTTGAATACAAAAATTTTCAAATTCCAGATTTTGGACTTTCTCAAAAACTTGTTCCCGCAAAACCTCAATATCCTTGCTCCCTGAAAAAGCAACGCTGAAATAAGCAATGCCCATAATTTTTTTTAATCTTTCAACAATCTTTTCGACCGGCGAATCCTTGACAAGTGAAAGGACAAACCTCCCATAATCAATTTTTAAATTTCCTTTGGGCAAACCATTTGTCGCTTTTAAAATATTTTGATTTAATTTTTGTTCAAAATATTTTCGGTTTCCTTTCTTCAGTGCTATTTCACTATAATGAATTAATATTACTTTTTCCATTGCGCTCTTCTTAAACCCATTTTAGATTTTTGTAACATATCAATATTTATAAAAATAATCACATATTACTTAATTGTCAAGTTATATTTTTATGTAAAAAAAAAGAGCCTGCCAAAACTCGACAAGCTCCAATGTTTTTCAAATTACCTTTTCTTACTTTTTAAATGCGTTCGCTTTAAAATAATCAACTCGTTTCTTTTTTGAATTTAAATCCATTTTCTTTAAATACTTTACAATTTGGAACCAACTTAACTTCACATTTCCATATTTAGCAGTATTTAATTCTTTCATAATTTTAATGCTTCCGTTTTCCGGATTTTCTATCACCAATTGCTTAATTTTATCTTCAACACTTTTATCCTGAGCATCACCGGTCATCATTTTATCAAGACTCGATTGCTGCAAATCGTTGTTATCAGTTCTTTCGCTTACCACAGGGCTTTTTTCTTTTTTGCTCACTGTTTCCTTCTCAGGTGGCGCTGGAAATGGTGATGGTTTTCCCATATCCTTATCAAAATCTATAATTGCTTCGTCAATTGTTTCAAATGCTTTTAAAATATAATGGAATTCCAACAATTCAAATACTTCGTAAACATCGGGAATCATTCCAACTAACTTCAGGTCGCCATTCCTTTCGCGAATTCCTTTAATTTCGCTTATAAAAATACCCCATCCAGCACTGCTAATATAATCAACATTTTTCAAATCAATAATAATGCGAGTATTGTTTGATTCTAATAATTGCTCCAGAGAGTGTTCCAGCTCTGCAGATGTGGTTGTGTCAATATACCCGCCCACTTTAATAATTGAAATATTATTGCCAACTCCAACTTGCTTTACGGACAATTGGATACCTTCCATTGCACTCTCCTGCCGTTATTCATTAAAAATTAATTATCTATAAATATAAAAGAAATTTAACTAAAAGTCAATAAAAAAATCTATATCAAAATGACGCTGGTTATGCTAAATTTATCAAATTGCTAATTTTTTTTCAAAATTTGTTTTGCTTCATTAATATGTGTGAGAACATCCTTTCTTTCGGGATCTATTTTTAAAACCATTTCCCATTCATCGATCGCCTCGGTAAATTTACCCTGGTTGGCATAAATGACCCCAGTGTTTTCATACGAATCAGTATCAGCCGGATCAAGTTCTTTAACCTTGCTGTATATTTCAACTGCCTTTTCAACCATGTTGTGGTGATAATAAGCGTTTCCAAGAATACTGTAGGCTTCTTTGAAATCAGGATAATTTTCTACAACAGCAACAAATTGCTCAATTGCTTTTTCATAGTTCTTCTCCCGGTAAAAGCGCAAACCCAGGATAAGATTTTTATCTTTCATTTGAGAGTTGTTTTTTTGTCCTGACAACGATTTCTCTTTCCGTCTCTCTTTGTTGATTTCCTTTCTCAGCTGTTCTGCTTCCTTTTCAATGCTCTCAAGTTGTCCGATATCAGCCCCTACATGTTCTTGCTCGTCTCCGTCTATTAATGAGATATCACTTTCTATTTCTTCCAGCAATTCTTTAAAATTAAATTCTACGTCTGCTAACTCGTCGTCAGCGAGATCACTTGGTTCCGCCTCCTGACTTTCTTCCTCAACCTCTTCTAATATTTGATCTATATATGTCTCGCTTTTTTGGTCAGGCTTTTTGGCTTTCGATTTTTTTTTGTTCTTTTCTTTTTTTAAAGCCCCTTTATTTTTAGGGCTCTTTTCTGTTAGGTTTTCATCGCTTTCGGATAAATCATCAACCAGCTCGTCCTTAAAAGTAGTTTCATCTATTAAAAAATCAAAATCCGTGTCTAAACTTCCATCATTTGTTTCACTTAATATTTCATCTATATCAACTCCCGTACTTCCCGTTTCTAACTCCTCATTGGAAGTTTCGGTGTTCTTTGTTGGTTCCTCGGCAACCTTTTGCTCAAGTGATTCTTTCTCCCCTTCAAGTTCAATTTCTAAATTTTCTTCTGTGTCCTCCCAAATATCGCTAAAGCTAACATCATCTTCAAAAGTCGTATCATCCAGCGCGTCTTTTTGATTATGTAATTCAAAAATTTCAGTGTTTTCGTCTAAAGCTGAATCGTCAATTGAATTTTTCAGGGTTATTTGATTCTCACCAAGTTCATCAAAAATTGAAGAATCAGACTTGTCTTGCTTTATTTCATTTTCAGACATACCTGCTTTTTTCTTTTTTTCTTTTCCCGATTTCTTTGAAGGTTTTTTTCCTTTTCTTTGTTTCTTTAAAAGGTCTTCAATTGGCATTGTCATCAGGCTTTCTAAATAGAAATTGTCGTCACGGTTTTCAGGCAGTGAAGACTCTTCTTCTTCAAAGGGTTGATCAATCACAGGGTCAACCTCTTCTTCTCTCTGAATTGGCGGCTTTTCCTTTTTTGCTTTTGTTTCAGGTAAATACGGCGCCGGTTCCACCTCTTCAAATCTTTTGTCAAGAATTATTTGCCCATCCAATGTCATCATTGGAGTTCCGGGTGGTTTCATTCTTTTCTTCCGACCAGAGCGCGCGATATACGCTTCCCTGAGTTGCCGTGTATTCAATCGGCTCCGCACTAATTCGTCGTAGATACGATTTTCATTAATAACTGTGTTAGAATAGCGCTCAGTGTTCAGCTCTTCACTGATCCGCTTGGCTCCAAATTCCGGATGCAATTTAATGATATCGTATATTTTGGTTTTTTCTTCAATGCTCAAATGTTTTGATTCAACCGAAATAGTTTCATCTATTTCAAACGCATCGACCCCTTCTTCTTCAAAAATCTTTTTATATTTGTTGTAATAGGCATATACCGTGATACCACATTCTTCGCACGCGTCGCGGATGTTTTTACCCTGCAATATCATTTTGTGTGCTTTCTGTGCTCGCTTAAGTTCGATTTTTTCCGGCGTGCTTTTTTCCTTAATTGCTACCAATGTAATATCATCGTTCTGTTCAAATCCTTCAGTAAAGGTATGAATTTCTTCTTTCAGCTCTTCTATAAACTCTGATGCTCCCATATCGCCGTGTTGCTGAATTACTTTTTGTAATCTTTCTTCACTAAATAATTCTCGCCGGTTATTCATCGCCTCGGTTATTCCGTCAGTGTAAATAATTAGGATGTCATCTTCCGCCATTTGTATCGTATCCGATTCTATGGACTTTTTAAATAAATCCGGGTCTGGCAATGAAATACCAATGGGGAATCCTCTTGGATTAAGATAGTAGGTTTTCTCGGTATTCTTACGATAGAGTATCATTGGATTGTGCCCGGCGCTGGCATAGTTTATCCGCCGGCGTTTGGAGTCAACAATCACATAAAACAAAGTCACAAACATACCTTTTTTCATGTCGTTTACAACAAAATCATTCACGCGTGTCAAAACCTCTGATGCCGACCGGATAGAACGGGCTTCAGTTCTAAGTGCTGTGCGGATCATGGTCATAATCAACGAGCCAGGAACACCCTTTCCAGAAACATCAGCCACGACAATTCCCAGGGTGTCTTTGTCCACCTCGATAAAATCAAAATAGTCTCCACCTACTTCTTTTGCCGCTTCATAAAAGGAGCCGATTTCATAACCTTCTAATTTTGGCACTTCGGCTGGCAACAAGGTTTGTTGAATGTCCTGGGCAAGCTGCATTTCCTTTTGTATGCGCTCTTGTTCGGCCAGGTTTTTCTGGGAGTCCCTCAATGTATCCGTAATATCACTAAAAGCTTTTGCGATTTCTCCGACTTCATCACTGGTGTCAAAATCTATCTCATCTTTTACTTCTCCATGTCCGAATTCCTTGACCCAATTTGCCAGCTTGCGAAAAGGATTTAAAATAATGTAAACCAACACAAAAACACCAAGGTAGCCAAAAAGCAAAATTAGGGCAGTCAATTGAAGGTCTTTCAATCTCAAAGCCGCAACCTGCTTACTGACATACTCTTTTTTTACCTCCAAATAAACTGTTCCCACCTTCGTCTTTGAAACGTCTCCAGCAATAACCTCACTTACAAAAGCATATATCGTTTTTCCTTTGTTGTCTTTATAACTGACTAATTCCTGTCTTGGTTTTTGGTGGTTTTCGGGAATTGTAAATGGGGTTGAAAACAAACTGTCTTCCGTACTGCTAATTACAGTATCTCCATTATCGGTAACAACCATTTTGTAAATTTCTGGTCTGCCTGCTATATATTCCTGTACTTTCAGATCAACATAAAGTGGATTTAGCTCACTTTTTCCTTCCTGCAAAACCTCTTTGGAAATTGTCTGGCAAACAGGATTAATCTCTTTTATAAACTCGTTTAAAACAACAGCGCTATGTCTGAAAAAGAAATAGAAGTAAACAATAGCTACCAGCGATGTTAAAATAGACACTGTTATTATTGAGTATCTTGTTTTTAAACTACTGGGTAAAGAAGGCGAAGGAATTTTCCTTTTCGCTTTTTTCGGTGTTCCTCTAAATTTGGTGAGCCTAAGTTCATTGCCTTCTTCGGTGTGGCGGTAATCAATTTCATCTAAAAGTTTGCGCATGATAAAAATACCAAGCCCACCTTTTTTCCCAATATCGACATAGCGTTTCAGATCCGGGTCTTGGATGCGCGATGGATCGAAATACTTTCCCTGGTCGATGAGAATGACGGTCAGACTGCTGCTCTTAATAATGACCCTCATTTTTATCATGCCTTCCCAATCCCGGTAGGCGTGTTTTATAATATTCGTTGCTGCTTCATCGATGCTTAATTTAAAAGCATTAACAACTGTATCAGAAAATCCATGCTTTCGACCGGCTTTGGTAACAAAGTTTCGCAGCTCTCCAAGGTAGTCTATATGAGCCGGTACTTGTATTTCTTCTTTAATAACTGATTTAAACACTCGGTTTTCCTCAAACTTAAATCTCTATGGCTGTCTTGGGCTTCTATTTAGCTGTTCAAGTTTTTCGCGCGCCATATCAATACTGTCTAAAATATACTTATTGTAGGGTAGAGTTTTCTGTAATTCTTCCCAAACGGTCAGCGCGTCTTCAAATTTGCCCTCCCGGAATAATCGGATTCCTCTCATATATTCATTTCTGGACTCACCGACCAATGTTTCTTTTTTAGCATTTGCCCTGGCTTTGGCATCAAAGAACGCCTTGCTCACCTTCTGGTTGTTTGGCTCATATGACAACGCTTTTTCAAAAGAATTCATGGCATTCTGAAAATCTTTCATGCGGTAATACCGATAGCCCTGCTGATACAATTCATCAAAGTTTAACCTCTTGTCATATTGAGCCACTTTTTGATCGATCATCCGAACCTTGCTCTCATCAGGATTTAATCTGCGCGCGCTATCCAGGATGCGTATTGCTGAATACCAATTTCCCTGCCGTGCCAGTTGATCAGCTCGGTTAATCAGTGAAAGCAATTTTCGCTCAAGGTCTGCTTCTGCTTTGGCGATATGCTCATTTGCCAAAGGATTGTCAGGTGAAATCTCCAGCATTTTTTTCCATTCACGAATCGCGCGTTCATAATCTTCTTTTTCAAAATATGCCAGCGCCTGGGCGTGGAGTTGATTTAGGCGAAATTTTTCTTCACTTCTTCTTTTTTCCTGGGCATCCCTCGCCTGGGTTTCTTTGATATTTTGCTCGAGCTGATCATAACTTTTTTGTTCGGCAACCTTGAGCTGTCCTTTAGCTTCTTCAACAATCAGATCACCCGGCAATTCACCCTCAAACTTGATAATAAAATTAAACTCCCGAATCGCCCTTGCATAATCTTCTGCTTCAAGATAAGCTTTTCCTTCTTCAAGTGCTGCTGCAATTTTTTGTTGCCTTTCCATGTAAAGTTCCTGATCAACTTTTTCTCGAATTTCCAGCAAGCGTCTTTCTTCAGCGATTCGGATTAAATCTTTTTTGTTTTTTCCAAAATTAACCGTGAACGAAATTCTGTGACTCGCGCTCAGCTCGTGTTCGGCAAACTTCCCATAGGAATAATCCAGATGAAATTGTTCAAACTTCGCGCCCGCTCCAAACGATAGCTGGCTATTATTCATCCCAACACGCAGCATTGCCATATTCTGAAAAACATATTCTGTTCCCGCGTGATATTTAAAAGGAGCTCTTTGTCCTTGCTCAATATCAAAAAAAACAGTCAACGCCGGTCCCCACTCATTTTTTAAAATTGGTTTAGCAACTCCAAGTTTCATGTTAACAGGTAATACATCGGTATCAACATCAGCCTTAAGCCGGGGTCCAACCAAATTTTGAATCATAACACCAACAGACAATCCGCTTAATAAAGAATGGGTAAAGTCCGGTCGATACAGCACACCAACGTCGGTTCCAACTCCTGTTGCCCCAAATCCAAGCAAATTTTGGTGCTGAATTTTCAAGTTAATACCAACTGATAAATTCCAGGGTAACTGTTTACCATAAGAAAAAAGAAACATTTGTTCAGAGACAGAAGACGTACCTTCGGGAAAATTATAATCGTCTGTTTTTTCAATACCATCGATGCTATAGCCCATTATTCCAACTCCAAAAGAACCGATGCTAATGGTTGGATGAACATATCCCAGGAAATAGTAGGAAGTGCCGCCGAGCCAGTTTGTATAAAATGTTGTCGCGCTTTTGTACTGAATGTGATCCAATCCCGAGGGATTCCAGTATATCGCGGTCGCGTCAAAAGGTAGAGCAACATAAGCATTTCCAAGGGCAAGTGCTCTGGCGCCAACTCCATGACTAAAATTATGGTGCGTGCCCGCTGATCCGTCATTTTCTCCAAAAACAGAAGAGACTGCTATCAGCATAAAAAGTAACACACTATTTGTGAGCTTTATTAATTTCATTATTCTTACCCTGCCTTATTTAATAACAGCAATTTTTCTAATTGATTGTTTGCCATCCCCCGTTGAAATCCTGGCGATATAAACACCATTCAAAACTTTGTATCCTTTGTCGTTCCTGCCGTCCCAGGTAATATCTCCATTACGCAGCCCTTTTCTGCCCTGAGGCTGATTCATTGAATAGGATTTTGAAGTAACCAGTTCACCAACAAGCGTATAAATATTAACCGTTACATCGGTATCCTGTTCCAGGTAATATACAAAAAAAGTCGTTGGTCTTGCCGGTGTTCCAAAAGGATTGGGATAGTTGCTAAAAGATTGGGACAAGCTTGCTTCCACAATTACTGCTGGTAAAGATGTCAGATTCATTGCATCGAGTTCCTGCCCGCTGTCATCGGTAACCTTTGGAGTTCTCCCGGAACCTTCAACGCTCATTTGAAACGCCAAACTCGAATCAATCGCCAGTGAAAAGTCAGTAACGCTGGCATTTTCAGCAACATCCAGTTTAAAATCGACCAGGTTTAATATTCCCGGTTTTAATGTATCCAGTGCAAAAAAGCTAATATTAATCGGGTTTGTTGATGGTATATCCGAAACCTGGGCAAAAACTTTTTCACCATCTGTGCCATCCACTACGGATAACTTTGAAATTGCGTTTCGTGGATTTTCCAGAAGATTACCGAACCTGTCTTTTAACTTTACTTTTACGCCAGAGAACAAGACATTGTTCGAATATTCATCACCGGAAACAGATAATTGCAAACACATCATGGGCACTGATTGATCACCACGAGCCAGTGTATTTCTTCCCGGATCGTCTATCACCTTTATGGCTACACTCTTTTCCTCGGTTGTGATGGGAATGGAAACAACTTTTGATATAATCGCGTCCAATGCCACGGCAGTATTTGTGTTTTCATCCTGGGGCGGACTAATCATCTCAATATTAATATTGGCAGCCTCCCGCTCTCCAAATGGCGCTTTAACGATCCAGCTTAATTCTTCATTATAAGAGGCTGTTTTTGTCATGCTTTGATTTATGGAATACCCAAGCCCTTGTGGAAGGGTTATTGTCGCGCTATAACTACCAAAAATTCCGGCATCACCACTGCTCGTTAAAAACGCGCTAATAACAAACTCATCACCCAATGAAACGATTTGGTCCAACGCGCTTTGTGGAGAAACAATCTGGGCGTTTAATTGTATTTCAGCCCGATTTACAATATCTACTTTTATACTGTCTGATGTGAGCACAACTGGACTGCCGCTATTGGCGTCGACTGCTGAAAGCTCCATCCATATTGGCTGGTTTTGTGTTGCCGCTCCAGGAGTTTGTATTGTCCAGGAAATTACGCCTTGCTGAGCTGTGCCGCCTGGCTGTTTTGGGTTCGATTCCTGAGTCGTGAAACCAGCAGGCAGCATAAGTGTAATTGTTGGGTTCTCTAATATATTTTGCCAGGATACCATCGCTTCAACAGTAAAACTTTGGTGAGTGGATAACACTTCATCTGTAGCCCCAATGGGCGATAATATTCGGAAATTTTCTACAGATACATTCGCGCTGGATACCGTTTCCACATAAAAGTCATACCGTGTCTGCTCACCCCATACAACTGCTGGCTGATTAGTGTTTTCATCATCGGGAATTGATTCCAAAAATATCGTGAGCGGCCGTTCGCCCATTTCCAAATCAGGAGCTTTCAACCTCCAAACAACGGTTCCATCAACCTCAAAATCTTTTATTAAGGGATTTTGCGTGGTTATTCCGGTAGAGCCAAAATTAATTCTCAAGGAACCATTGCTGCTAACATCCGCCTGATTCGCGTTCTTACTTTTTACCAAAACGCTCAGATCAAATTCCTGTCCGGCAGAAAAAGTATTTTCTGTTTGAGATGGCCAGGAGACCCAGATGTCGTCAAACACTAACACTGCCTGGTTGACGACAGTTACAGCAAAACTATCTACTACTGTTTCTACCTGTCCGTCTGTTTCTCCGGTTACAATAATTTTTATAATTTCAGGCTCGGGCGTTGGTCCCTCTCTGGCGCGTAATTTCCAGGTTTCATAATTTTGTGGCATTGGCTTTGAAGCATCTTCTCCCACACCAAAACCAAATCCATCTGGCAATATTATTTCACCCTGAATATTATCCAGATTTTCTGAAACTGAAGCCTGAACTTTTACATAAAAATCCTGACTCGTTGAAACAGTGTCATCCATCGCGCCATCAGGTGAAACAATTTCAAAGGAGTTTATAATAATGTTTGACGGGACTGTTTTTATAATTTGATCTACAAAGGGATTTTCTACCAAAGATACGATATTTGTGTTTTTATCCAATGGTGGCTTAAATAAGCAAACAATCACCGTATCATAACCTGAGGCGTAGTCCGGCGGCAGAATGTTCCAACTAAGCTCCTCATCAATTACGAAACTTGAGGAATCCCCGGATACAAATTCATCCCCCTTCGCAATCAAATATCCGGCTGGCACCTTTACGGAAACGAGCCCGCTTTCATCAACTTCTGCCGTTCCTAAATTTGTAACTGTCAGGCGCAACCAACCCAATTCTCCAGCGGTAAAAATTGAATCAGATGGCGAGACGTCTATTTTCAACCGCGCGGAAGAGTGCACTCTCAAAGCCGCAATAGAGTCAGAAGCCGCGCCAATTGAAGCTGGCAATCCGCTTTCATGTGCCGCTGCGGATTCAATTGTCGCCATAAATTCGACCTGCTCATTTATCACCAAAGCCGTTATCGAAAATTGCGCGGTGGAATCTCCGCCCGGACTTATAAAATCGATTGTATCCGGCTCTATCACATATCCAGCCGCGTCGAGGGTCACGATGACATTATCAACTTGCTCAGCGCCAGAATTTTTGATTTTCGCTGTCACTGAAAATTTCTGCCCGATGTTTACATGCCCAATCCCAAATTGATCGATGTTCAGGCAAACAGGATTTGTGTTGACAATAAAAACATCCGCAGAAGGCGAAACATATACATTTAGAGAATCGCTTACTTCAAATGTCTCCAGACTATTATGATAGTATCCTGCCAGACTCGCCTTGAATAAAGCATTCCCACCCATAAATCCTGTTCCGGTAACATCATAAATCAAAACACCCTCTTCTCCCGCAGACAAGTCCATGTCAACCATCCCATAGAATCCTTCCGGCGCAATGATTGTATAATCATTCTGAATTTCATCATTTATTGAAACAGCAATATCACCATCGGCCGGTTTTCCCAGGGTGAGCGTGCCTTCGCCATCATTACGTACAGTGATTGAGATCTGCCACGTTTCCCTGGAAAGCGCCTGCACAGTATCTACTGATCCTGAAATTGATGAGATGCTTATTTTTCCAGGGCCCTGAATTCGAGCGACAGCTTCAGAATCAATGGGAGCTGATATTAATATTTTGTCAGGTTCAGGCGTGTTTTCTGCCACCGCGGAATCTATTTTTATCGAGAATATTTCTTCTGAAATTCTGCTTGAAAACGCCTGAATATCAAATAAAACCGTGTCGGCATTTCCCTGGATTATTCCTGATATTGTTTGTGTTTGTGTAATAATCATTGACATACTATCACTTGAAATTGACAGCATAATCTCTTCAGCCGTGTCTTCACCAACATTTTCCACTATTGCCTGAATTTGAAATAGCTGGTCAGTATCTACATAAGGGGAATTATAAGCAATGTTTTTAACTTCTTTTAATCTGACATTCGATGGATTTTCAATTTTTATTTCCGCGCTGTCAGTAACACTAATCTCTCGCTGACTGTTTATTTCCCACGCCACAGCATCCACAATGACGACCCGGTTTCCTGCCACCGTGCCTGTGGTGTCCACTATAAAAAACAGGCTGTCAGAATTCCCACTTTTTAGAATAAAATTTCCAGTGGTATGAAATCCATTGGCAGCTGAGTAAGAAAAACTTGTATCACTCTTGAAAGTTAAAAACTCTCCAACTATCGTTGAATCAACCGCGATATCTCCGCCCCCGTTATTTGTCAAACCAACAACAATTTGCCACGGACTCGTTTGTCCGGTAGTAACCTCTGTCCTGGAAAAATGGATGAAGTCCATTATTAATTGAGCTTCTGCCTGAACAATCACCCCGGTAGCGCTGCTTTTAACAACTTGCCCCGAAATCAAATCGTCCAGGTAAACACTCCCTTCAATGGTCACCGTTCCCAAAGTGCTGCCGGTTCTATCGACAACTATTGTTAGCGTATCTGCAACACCCGCCCTCAAAGTATCATCCCCGCTATGATCAAAAGCGGATGCCGCTATAATTTGATATTCATGGGAAATATCATTTCCACCCAATGAAAAATTAACGCGAACACTATCAAGGCGCAAATCAACTCCGCCTGAATTTTGAACAACCATCGTCAAAAACCAGTCTTCAGTCTGATCTTTTGTTACAGTTGACTGGCTAGCCGAAAATTCTAATATTTCTATGTCTGACGCCTGCCGCACCCACCAGCCATGATAATTATCCTGGCTCAACTGCAGCGGGATGGCATTTCCTGTATTTACATCTGAACCATTCAAAGACCCTCGCAAAGAAATTGAATCCAGGGTTGCGCTTGCTCCAACCTGAACGGTGTAGCTGTAAATTTCTGTACTATGTCCCTTTATTGTGTCAGGATTTGAGGGAAAGTTTATCTGACCATATTCATCTGTAACATCCAATCCTGAATTTACAGCCCAAAAAGCTAGGCCATCACCACTTATCACGGCTGATGCATCGCCATCATTTCTGTAAGATGCAGTTACTGTTGTATTTGTTCCCTGAATAACCGTATCGATATAAGTATCAACCGTTTCCAATGTCAGGACAGGGGGAGATTGAATTAATATTTCATCATTGCTCGCGGCTGAAGTATCACTGACAGATTTCCCTGCAAGATCTCCAATAATAAAGCCATCGATAGTAATGTTTTCATTTGGCGCATCCGGTTGGACATCAGCCAAAAATGTTAACACCGCCTGAGTTTGAGATAAAATTTCTATTTCAGTATCTGTGCGGGTAATATTAAATTTGTTTGTAACATCATTGTAAAGCGGGCCAGGTCCTGTGAAATCAATCCCGGCGCTTTGAATTGTAATAGTCTGGGTGCCGATATTTTTTACGACCATGCGCACCGGAACATTCGTTTGTCCTAAAGTTGCTTTTTCAATATCAGTAGAAACACTTATGATTTCCAGGCTGGAAATTATTAGTACCGTGTCGCCAAACGCGTTACCTTCCCCGGCGCTGTTCGCGTGAATAAAGGCTGTCCCACCCTCTGTTGTAGCGTTAATTTGAAATGCTATTTTATTATTAATATTGGATTGAATCCAGTGTCCATCGAGCCCGGGTTTTTCATCCGGCGTTGTAATCGTTCCCAGGCTAGTGCTTATAATAAAATACTCACCCTGAGAAATTGGATTCCCATCAGCATCCAAAATGATATCAGATGTGATTGTTGAAAAAGAATCCGGATGCGCTGAAATTAATTTCGGCTCCGGGTGCAACTCTATTTCACCAAATGGTGAGCCGGGAACAACAGAAATCGTTCCGGTCCAATCGCTAATGGAGGCATCATAAACCGCCGAAATCCTTCCGCTCGTTGGTGCGCTCGTTGGATAAAAAACAAAAACCGTGTCCGAGCCTGAAACTGCCGGCTGCAAATCGCCGTCATTGGACCAGGTAACAGTAGCAGGTCCAAGATAGTTATTTCCAGCATCGTAAGCCGCGGCATAAAATCGCGCAGAATCGTCAGCAGCTAATTGCAAATTTTCCACTACACTCCCCTGACCGGCCGCTTCGTCTCTTATTAAAATATAATCAAGGCTTGCCACGGTGAAGGTTCCTGTATAATCGGCGCCGAGACTGATACTGTCGGCAGAGATTGTTCCACTCGTATATGGGGTTAACGGTTGAAAAACTGTAGCCGTTCCCTGAACCGGAGAAGGCGGGTCAAGATTTCCGGTCACATTCCAATCAGCGCTCACCTCTCTTACATAATTTCCCCACGCGTCATATCCGCCGGCATAAAGCGTGATTTGTTCGTTCAAATTAAAACTCATCGCTCCGACCTCAACGCCAAGCCCTCCAGGATTATCCCTGATAACAACATGATTAACAACATCCGGCTTAACATTAAAAGTGTTTGTTGTGTCCGCGATTCCTGAAGATGGTTCATTTATGATAATTTGATTATTTTCATACTTCCGGGTTATTCTGACATTTCCGCTCCACTCTCCTGATGAAAAATTTGTTGTTGCTGGCGGAATCACCGTTCCTGATAAATCTGACAAATTTATAAAAGAAGAAAAGCCGGTTACAATATTTTCAAATGAATCGCGAGCCGAAATTGACAATATAAAATAATTACCAGCTATTTGCGGGCTCTGAATTTCTTCAAAAGCAAAATGATGCAAAACATTGGCGTTCACATCGAACGGGTTTGATGAGCCGTTTTTATTATTTCCGCTTACAAATATTTTATTGTTCACCTTTGATGTGGTAACGGTTAAATCTCCTGTCCAGCGACCATTCACAAAGCTGCCGGAGCTTTGCGGACTGATGGAGTTTGAAAGATCAGCCAAGCTCACGCTTCCTGTAAATGAAGAATCAACATTGCCTTCCGCGTCTTTTGCTGTGATTGTAACCGCAAAAGGAACTCCTGATACCTGTGGTGATGAAATAGTACTCACATCAAAATGATCCAGGCTCCCGCCAATAACATTAAAACTGTTGGAATAACCCGTCTCACTCCCCGCGAAACGCTTAACCTTTATCACATCATTATAGTAAATCGAAGAGACTTTAACACT
>NBLI01000089.1 GCA_002084535.1 Candidatus Zhuqueibacterota bacterium 4572_119 | reverse complement strand
TCTGGGGTATCATTGTGAGCTTTGTGGTATATTTTTTACCCACACAAAACAACATAGCCCCATTTTATTCAATCCCACGACATATTTCTTTCTATTACTCAAATGATCTAATCAGCCATTTGTTTCTCTTTTTCCTTTTGGATCCTCTCGAAAACCAACTGTCCATTATTATAATCAATTTTATATTTCTCATTGGGTAAGAAATCTCCTGCCAAAATTTTGGTGGAAATTTCATTCATCAATTCTTTCTGCATTAATCTTTTTAACGGGCGGGCGCCAAATATTGGATCATAACCCAATTCCGCGAAATATTGCTTTGCGTTTTCACTGAGTTGCGCGTCCATTCGCTGCTTAACAAGCGCGCCGCGAACATGTTTTTCAAATAGAATATCAACAATCGATTTGATATTTTCCTTGCTTAACGGTTTAAAAACAAGAATTTCATCGATACGATTCAAAAACTCTGGTCTCAATTGTTTTTTTAACAACTGGAAAATTTGCAGCTTCGTCTCCTCGTACACACGATCACGATTTTTTTCATTAATATTCTGGAATGATTGCATGATGACATCTGCTCCGAGATTTGAAGTCATGATAATGAGTGCGTTTTTGAAATTAACAACATGCCCTTTGCTGTCAGTCAACCGTCCATCTTCCAAAACCTGCAACAAGATATTAAAGACATCTGGATGCGCTTTTTCAATTTCATCAAGCAAAATAACAGAATAAGGTCGCCGGCGGATCGCTTCGGTCAATTGTCCACCTTCTTCATACCCAACATAGCCGGGAGGCGCTCCAATTAACCTGGTGACGCTAAACTGCTCCATATATTCAGACATATCAATTCGAACCACTGCATTTTCATCATCAAACATAAATTCAGCCAATGCTCTTGCCAACTCTGTTTTCCCAACGCCTGTTGGGCCTAAAAAGATGAACGATCCCAAAGGGCGACCTTCTTCATTCAAGCCCGCTCTGGAGCGCCGAACCGCGAAAGACACCGCATCGATGGCTTCATCCTGCCCCACAACCCGCTGTCTCAGCCTGTCCCCCATTTTTAAGATTTTCTCCTTTTCAGATTCCAGCATTTTGCTCAACGGGATTCCTGTCCACCGGGACACTATTTCGGCGATATCATCCTCTTCCACTTCTTCTTTTAACATTCTTTTATTTTGATGTATTTTTTCCAATTCATTATTAGATTCGGCTAATTGTTTCTTCAATTCTTCCAATCGCCCATACATGAGTTGACCGGCTTTTTCCAAATCACCTTCATTCCGCGCTTTGTCCGCTTCATTATTAATTCGTTCAATTTCTTTTTTAATGTCGCGAACTGATGTTATTTTTTCCTTTTCAATTTCCCAATGTGTTTTAAGCGCTGTGGACTTTTCCTTTATATTTGCCAGTTCCTGTTTTATCTTTTCCAGCCGCTCTTTGGACGCTTTGTCCTTTTCTTTTTCCAATGCTGTCTTTTCAATTTCCAACTGCGTAATTTTTCTTTCCAGTTCATCGATTTCTTCGGGCATGGAATCTATTTCTGTCCTGAGTTTTGCGGCGGCTTCATCGATTAAATCAATTGCTTTGTCCGGTAAAAACCTTTCGTTGATATATCGGCTCGACAGCATAACAGCCGAAACAATCGCCCCATCAGAAATTCTCACGCCATGATGAACCTCGTATCTTTCTTTTAAACCGCGCAAAATTGATATCGCTTCCTCAACCGCCGGCTCTTCAACCATCACAGGTTGGAACCTGCGTTCGAGGGCTTTATCCTTCTCCAAATACTTCCTATACTCATCCAGTGTTGTCGCTCCCATTAAGCGTAACTCGCCGCGAGCCAGCATTGGTTTCAGCATATTTCCCGCGTCAACAGCTCCTTCGGCAGCACCTGCTCCAACAATCGTGTGAAGTTCATCAATAAAAAGGATTACGCGGCCTTCACTTTCCTGTACTTCTTTGAGTACAGCTTTTAAGCGGTCTTCAAATTCACCGCGATATTTCGCGCCCGCAATCAATGCTCCCATATCCAATTGCACGACCTTCTTGTCCTTCAAACCTTCCGGCACATCACCACTGGAAATTCTCAGAGCAATCCCTTCAACGATGGCGGTTTTTCCAACGCCAGGCTCACCAATCAGAACGGGATTGTTTTTTGTGCGGCGCGAAAGAACCTGGATCGACCTGCGGATTTCATCATCCCTGCCAATAACCGGATCAAGTTTTCTCAGTGAAGCCAACTCTGTCAAATCCCTGCCAAATCGTTTTAGTGCCTGGTATTTATCTTCCGGATTATTATCTACAACGCGATGAGAGCCCCGAATGTCCTTGAGTACATGGTAAACTTTATCCTTATTGATCCCTTGATCTTTCAAAAGCTTTGCAGTCTCAGAATTCTTCTCATCCAGCATTGCTAATAACAGATGTTCCGTACTAATATATTCGTCTTTTAATAAACGTTTCTCTTTCGTCGCGTTTTTAAAAACACTCCCCACACTTTTTGAAATGTAAAGATTATCCAATGCGATGGCGCCGGAAACCTTTGGCATTTTCTTCAGTTTTTCATCTATTCTATTTAATAAAAGATCAACGTCAGCACCAATCTTTTTTAATACCATTACAGGCACACTATCGTTACCAGACAAAAGTGATCTTGTCAGATGTTCAGTTTCAATCTGCGGATGCCCATATTCATCAGCGAGCTGCTGAGCCTTTTTAACTGTTTCCTGTGCTTTTAATGTAAAATTTTCCAATGTCATTTTTATTTATCCTTTCCTGATATCTCCAAATTCATGCTTTATTTATCTGTCTAAAAGTCTATATCGATTTATCAATCTCTTTTAAGGCAAAGGACGTGCCAAATGTTATTTTTTTATTTTGAACATTGCTTATCTTGTATTTTTTCAATTAGTTACTAATTTTCAAATATAACCAGCAATTATGTAAATTTAATAATTATGACAAAAAAAAGCAACTTTGTCATATCATTGCCATGATGACAGTTATGACTTTGGAACTATTTTCAAAATCCAACCTATAATGATTGAGTCTAAAAATTGTAATCCAACTTCATCAGCAATTATTAAAATTCGATTATATTTGAAAATTTTACTTGACTTTTAGCTAAAAAAGTATAATTTATTAGTGTTAAATTTTATAAAATTTTCAAGTTAGTGTAGAAAGCGAATGTAGCTCAGTTGGTAGAGCACTGGCTTCCCAAGCCAGATGTCGCGGGTTCGAACCCCGTCATTCGCTCTATTTATTATGATAGTGTGAATAAGTTAAAATTGTGATTAAAATCACCACAAGAGAGTTCTACATATCGTATTTTTATCAAGAATTTTATTAATTACCAACAAAGGGGGGTGAACAAACAATTAATTTTTTTTATTTTCAAACAGGACACGTACCAATAATAGAATGATGAAAAATCAAGAATTTCATCAAAATTTTTAACATAACAAAGGAGCTTATTATGAAAGTGTCACGGATTTTACTTGTCGCGCTTTTAGCAATTTCAGTTTTTGCCTTAACCGGTCAAGCACAGAATGTTAGCCAGAACTTTGGTCAAAATCAATCTGTAAACTGGACAACGCAAACGGTACAGGCCACTGGAATAGGCGCTTCAAACCCGAATCTTCCGGCGGCAGCCGCACGGGCAAGTGCTATCCGAGCCGCGAAATTAGATGCTCTGCGGAACATGCTGGAAACAATAAAAGGAATGTATCTTAATTCAGAAACAACTGTTCGCAATGCCATGGTTGAAAGTGATGTTATTCGGACGCAGGTTGAAGGCATCGCGCAAGGTTTTCGAATAACTGACGGACCTCGTTACCTGTCTGATGGTTCTGTAGAAGTTGTCGTTGAAATGCCAATAACAGGTCAATTAGCCGACGCGGTCTTACCAGGACAATTTGGTGGAGGACAGTTACAACCTGGTGGACAAATGCTATGTCCCACCTGTGGACAACCCTGGCCAGCGGGAAAACCCGTACCACCAGGAATGAACCTGCAACAAACTGGCGGAACAATGCCAGCAAACGCCAACGCTGTATTCACCGGTTTAATCGTTGATTGTAAAGGACTTGGTATTCGTCCGGCAATGGCGCCCAAAATTGTTGATGAAAATGGCAACGAAGTTTACGGTTCCAAATATGTCAGCCGTCAATGGGCTGTGGAAATAGGTATGGTCGGTTACGATAAAGACCTGAACCGCGCCCGCAGGAATGACAGAGTTACCGCCAATCCGCTCGTTATAAAAGGATTACGCGCGTCCGGACAGAACAAAACCGATGTTGTTATATCTGCCGCAGATGCTGCTCAGCTTCACCAGGCGGCTGCAAATCAGAATTTCCTTGACAAATGCAAGGTAATGTTTATCGTTAACTAATTTACATATTTTATATCAACAACCTAAATCAATCAAACTCTAAAAGACATTGAGGAGTATGGCAATGAAAAAAAATACATTTCGCGTTATTGGGATTCTTCTTTCATTAGCGCTTATTATTGGCATGACAGGATGTGGTCCAAAAGCGATTAAAGAAGAATCTGTTTTGGATACTCCGGAAAATCTTTTCAACCGCGGTATGGTCGAATTTGAACGTGGCGATCTGAACGCCGCCATGCAACTATTTGAGCGATCCAATGCTCGCGATCCGAATTACGCGGAAGCCTTTTCAGGTATGGCGCTGGTTCACGCCAAACGCGGTGATTTTAAAAAGGCTTACAATCTTGCTGACAAAGGAATTAGTAAAAATGATAAATCACTGGATTGCCGCATCATTAAAGGTCGCGTGATTACCATTGAACGCAAAGGTGACAAATGGGTCGAGAAAGCAGCCAAAGAATTTAACAAAGCTATCAAATTAAATCCCAACAGCAGCAAAGCCTGGTATTATCTCGGCATCACCTATAAACAAGGTTTTCAATTTGGCAATGCTGTCACCGCTTTTCGCAAAGTTGTGGAGCTAAAAGGCGAATACTCCACAGAAGCGAACGCTGAATGGGAATTGGTTCAAAAAATCGAACGCGCTAAACCAGGAACAAAAATTGGCGCCAAGATTGCCCTGATCCCGAAAATTGACCGTGCGGACCTCGCCGTTCTTCTCATGGAAGAACTGAAATTAATGACATTGGTTGAAAAGAAGAGACCAAAAGTTTACGACACAAAATTTCGTGCTCCCGACGATCCAACCAAGCTGGAAGCAACCAAAGTAACGAAAATGGAAGCTGCCACTGACATAGAAGGGCATTGGGCGATTAGCTGGATAAAAGATGTTATTAAGGCTGAAATTCCGGGGTTGACCACATATCCCGATCACACTTTCAGACCTGATGATTTCATAACCAGGGCAAACTACGCACAGGTTATGCAATCCGTCATGCTCATGGTAACCGGAGACGAAAGTCTGGCAACCAAATATGTTGGTGATCAATCAAGATTCCCGGATGTTCCCGGCTCACATTTCGCTTATAACTCAATCTCATTAATGGTTGACAGAGGCATTATGAAAGCTGACAAAATTACCGGCGCTTTCAACTTAAACGACACCATGTCAGGCGCCGATGCTTTATTAGCAATTCGCGATTTTCAGAATGCGTTAAGAATTACATTTTAATAATTTGAACAATATTGGGACCGGGTGATTTACCCGGTCCTTTACATTAACAGATCCCTTAAATATTCAAAACACGGGGTGCCTTAATAATCCCCTGCTTAATTCTTCTGCGAAACAGATTTTCTTATATCGGGAAAACGGGTACTCAAACCCGTTTTTTTGTATTCATAACCATATTAGGAACATATTGAACCCCACAAAACTGGAGGATTTTTATTTTGAGAAAAAATAAATTTTTTATCATGCTTTTTTCATTGCTATTTGTTTTTTCCGGTTTTGCAACCTTTGTGTCTGGGCAACAAGCGACCAAAGTCGTAACCAGCACAGGAGTGGCAAGTATTTTTAGCAACGATGTTGGTTTAGCCAGAGATCAGGCAACCGATGACGCGTTGAGAAAAGCCGTTGAACAGACTCTGGGAACTTTTATCCAATCTTCAACCCTTGTTGAAAATAACATGGTTGTACAGGATAATATTCTCAGTTGGTCCAATGGCTACGTTCGAACGCATAAAATTTTAAGAGAGGGTAAAACAGACCCTTCAACATACCAGGTTATCATTGAAGCCGTAGTTGAATTGGCAATTTTACAGGGAAATACTCAAATGGCATCAGCTATCGCGAAAAAATTAGGTGCTGAAGTTATTATCACCGGGAAAACGATCGCCAAAGTTGCCACGGGTTTTAATCTTGGCGGGATGAAATCCTGTCAGGCAAACATCACCGCCCGTGTTATCAAAGCAGACGTTGCCACCATTATCGCTACCGGCTCCTCGCATGCAGCCTATCCACACATCGACGAAGTAACTGGCGGAACTGAAGCAATAAAAAAAGCGACCAACAAGTTATCAACAGAGCTTCTCAATAAAATTACCCAGAAATGGAAGGATGAATTTTACAAATCAACAACGGTAAAAGTCGTTGTTCATGGCGTAAAATCTTTCACACAGGTTAATGACTTTAAAAATACGGTAAAATATTTTGTTCGCGGTGTAAAGGAAATTTACAATCGCAATATCGCTGGCAGCATGGCTGAACTTGATGTAAAAATCACGGGTAATGCCAGCCAGTTAGCCAGGGAATTGGAGAAAAAAGATTTGGATAAATTTGATGTTAAAATAATCGGTCTGACAATGAATAAAATCACTATCCAAATTTCAGATAAATAATGTACAATTTCAAAATATATTAAACTCAGGAGTTAAAATGAAACGGCTAATATATTTTTCGATTATGTTAATTCTGATTTCAGCTTTTCTTTTTCAAACTATTGCTTTGGCTCAATCAGCCAAAAAAAAGAGAGTAGCTGTTTTTGAATTTGAAGATAAATCAGGTCATCGCTATCATTGGTGGAACGGTCAATCAGTCGGGCGTGGTATGGCTGACATGCTGGTAACCGAGCTTGTAAAAACAAAAAAATACACCGTCATCGAGCGAAGCGCGCTGGATAAAATAGTTCAGGAACAAAAGCTGGGAATGACCGGGATGGTTACACCACAAAGTGCTGCCCAGGTCGGAAAATTGCTTGGTGTCGAAATCGCAGTAATTGGATCGGTCACCGAATTCGGTCATTCAAAAGGAAGTACCGGCGGCAGGATAAAAAATGTCCGTATTGGAATTTCTAGTCAATCCGCGACAGTTGGAATTGATATAAGATTCATTAATACAACAACTGGTGAAATACTCACCGCGGAATCCATTCGCAAAGAAAAATCAAAAAAAGGCCTGTCTCTGGGAACGCCAAAATTCTCTTTTAAAAACAGGAATCAATTTGACCAGTCACTGGTCGGAAAAGCAACCAGAGATGCTATTAATGACATAATCAAGTTATTAGACACCAAAGCGACCAGCATGCCCTGGCAGGCAAAAATCATCAAAGCAGTAGGCAACCAGGTTTATATTAATTCAGGCGCCAATGCCGGCGTTCGAAACGGTGATGTTTTTGTTGTTTATGCCAAAGGTGAAGAATTGATCGATCCTGATACCGGTCTTTCTCTTGGGTCCATTGAATCAAAAATTGGTAAAATCAAAGTTACTAACAACAACCTCGGAGGCTCTGGTAAAGCTTCCATTTGCGTAATCATTCAGGGATCAGGTTTCTCTGCCGGAAATATTGTTAAGACTAAATAGTGCCAGAGATTCGCCAAAAAACGAATCTGATTTAATATGAGAAGCTTATTTGTTGAATGTTGTAGAATTATCTTTACTTATAGTTCAAATATGAAGCAACACCACAATTCATTGTGGTGGAAAAAAATGAACAAAAAGCAGCTATTTAACCGCTTCAGTGGTTTCAAGATAGGACTTTAATTTCAACCCTGTGATCGGATACATTTCTCTCCCTGAAAATCGGGATCAAAATGACATAAACAGGAGTTTTCGTTCGGATACTAAATAAGCCCTGAAAAGACACTGTTAACATTAGTTACGAAACAATGAGATTGTAAAGTTCAGAAAAATGTATTAAAGCTTTGTTTGAGTTTTGTTTTAATATATGGATAAAATTTGTCATCGGGTTATCAATTTTTCTTTACCTTGACCCAGATTAAATATAAAGATTGAATCCAAGCGGCAATATGATAATAATTTTCAAAAAATACAGTTACTTAGCCCTCGTTTCCTTGCTGCTTGTCCATACTCACTGCGCGTTTTTTCCTGAATTAAACCGGTTCAGAGTTGATAATATCAGCCGCGGTCCCGAATTTCAACCCTACGAGGGTTTAAAAAAAAGAATTGCTGTTCTTGATTTTGAAAATTTTTCCGGTTTTGGTCCTGAAAAGTTAGGCAGCGCTTTTTCAGATATGCTCATCAGCCAATTATCCCGCTCCAACAGATTCATCCTAATCGAGCGATCAAAAATAGCGAAAATATTGGAAGAGCAAGCGCTTGGACAATCAGGAGCGATATCAGAGGAATCCGCCGCGCGGGTTGGTCAATTATTGGGAGCTGAATCGATAATTACCGGATCAATTTTACGGGCAGGTCAGGAATCCGGAGCCCATGATTTTAACAATAAAAAAAACGACTGGAAACTGGCGCTTAAAGCAACAGTTGGTTTCATATCCGTTTCCTACCGGTTGATTTCCACTGAAACCGGGGAGATTTTAGCTTCCAACGAAATCTCAAAAAGAGAAATCAAACCAGCTTTTGGTTTGAAAACAAAAGATTGGGACTTTTCTAATTTGTACGATTTTGACCAAACTGTGGTTGGAATCGCGACGCGGAAAGCTGTCAATGAAATCGCCATTGACATTGTTGAAAAAACAAAAGAATTTTCCTGGGTCGGAAAAATAATTCAAGTGGCATCCGACTCCATTGTTTATTTTAAACCAGGTATCGAAGCCGGAATTCAAATCGGACAAGCATTTGATATTTATCAGGATTATAATGCAGCAATTGAGAATAATTCGCTGCCTGATTCCGGTGATTTTTTTGATCGTCCCAAGGCAAAAATAGAAGTAACCGGATTCATTGGAGATCAGGTTTCACGGGCGCGAGTTATTATGGGACAGGGAATAAATCGTGGAGACCTGGTTAAATTTGTCACTAAAACAAAAAGCAATCTTCCTGAATAAAACACAGCATAGGAGGCGTTATGAAGATTAAAAAATCTGTCTTCTTTCTAATGATAATTTCACTTATCTTTATGATAGGGTTTGTTCGTTCTGACAAAAAATCCATCGGTAAAGTCAATTTCGTACTTGGCGGCAGAGGAGACATTAAAGTTAATCATCAGGGGCAAAGAACATGGTCAAACGCGCGCCTCTTTTCACCTGTTTACAATGGCGATAGATTTCGTACTTTGAGCGAATCCCGATGCGAAATTCGGCTTGCTAAAAAAGGAACGATTCGTATTGGCGAGAATGCTGATTTCACTTTCAAACACGACCCTATAACAGGGAAAGGCAATTCTACGCTAAAGAAAGGTCGTTTCTGGGCTTCGATCAAAGGGCTTTTTAAGCAAAACAGATTTCAAATCCGGACACCGACCGCGGTATGCTCAATTCGCGGAACTATCTACCGCATCGACGCTGACTCATCGACCAAAGTCCTTGTTTATGATGGCGCTGTTGACGTCGGACCAGCCTGGATGGGCGAAGATGATTCCACAAAAAATACTCGACAAACTCCCAGATTTCAAAAACCAGTTGAGGTGCAAGGCCCAACAGTCGTTCCCGGACCGTTTGAAGTTACCCTTGATCAATGGGTGAGAATTGTTGCCGGTTATCAGATTGAGGTTAGAGCCGATGGGAAATACAATAAAACAAAAATTGATAAAAACACAGATCAGGAAGATGACTGGGTAAAATGGAATAAGCAGCGGGATGTGATCAAATATTAGGCATACTGATAAAACGCTAACGGATTATATCCGTATTTTTTAAACACAACTTAATACCATCAATATTTTTTATCTATTTTATGCCAATAAAAACAACAGTAAATCGGCTTGAACACAAATGATTTAAACCCAGTAAATCAATTACTGGGTTTCTTATTATTATCGATACAAATATTAGGCAAATGAAAATAAAAGAATTTGAAACTGATAGTCTGGCTCAAGAAGCTGGAATTCGAATAGGCGATGATATCCTCAATATCAACGGACATTCCATTCGGGACATCATCGATTACAGATTCTACTCTAGCGATGAAGAGCTGGAAATTGAAATTAATAGAGATGATGAAATCCAGATTTTTGAAATTGAAAAGGATTTTGACGACAACCTGGGAATTATTTTTCAAGACATTAAATACCGGTTGTGTGGCAATAAGTGCATTTTTTGTTTTATCGACCAAAATCCAGACGGGATGCGCGAAAGTATTTATGTAAAAGATGAGGATTTTCGGCTGTCATTTATTTACGGTAATTATGTTACACTCACAAATATCAGCCGGAAAAATTTAGATCGTATTGTTGAGCAAAAACTGTCTCCGCTTTATATCTCTGTGCACAGCACTGATTTGGCAATTCGGAAGCATTTGCTCGGGATAAAAAATGACGATCGTTTAATGGATAAAATAAAATTCCTTATTGAAAATCACATCGAAATCCATGCGCAAATTGTTCTGTGTCCAGGAATTAATGATGG
>NBLI01000088.1 GCA_002084535.1 Candidatus Zhuqueibacterota bacterium 4572_119 | reverse complement strand
CCGTGCTAATTCAGGGAGAAAGCGGAACCGGCAAAGAGCTGATTGCGCGCGCGATTCACTACAACAGTCCCCGCAAGGAAAAACCGCTTATCATTGTAAATTGTCCTTCCATTCCGGAAAACCTGATGGAGAGTGAAATTTTTGGACATATGAGAGGAGCGTTCACCGGTGCGCTGAAGGACCGCAAAGGAAAATTTGAATTGGCCGACAAAAGTACCATATTCCTTGACGAAATAGGTGATTTAAAAGGAGATCTTCAGGCGAGATTGTTACGCGTGCTCCAGGAAAAAGAATTTGAAAGAGTCGGTGACTCAAAGCCGCTCAAAGTTGATGTCCGCGTGGTTGCGGCGACGAATAAAAATTTGGAAGAGTTGGTGAAAGATGGAAGCTTCCGCGAAGATTTGTTTTATCGATTAAATGTGGTTACTATTTTGTTGCCCCCATTACGGGACAGAAAAGATGATATTCCATTTTTAGCTGATTATTTTGTTAAAAAACACAGCAAAGACAAACCCGGTAAAATCACTGACGAAGCTTTGGACTGCTTAGATTACGATTATTTCTTGAGGGGATTTCGGCATTTCTCCCGCAAAATAAGCGGGATACAGTTGTAAATGCGCCTCGGTGCCGGAAAAATAGGCATTGGTTGAACAGTTACGATTTAGGCATGTTGATTAGATATTTTTACAACGCTATTTTTCAAAAAATTTGTTTGAGGATAGAATGCCGGTAAAATTATGGATTGTTGAAGACGATCCCGATATATGTGAAATTCTTTCTTATAATCTGGAACAGGAGGGATATGAGGTTGAAATTTTTCACAATGGTCAAAAGGCAATGGATTCACTTTTGAAATCTCCCCCTGATTTGATTTTGCTGGATTTGATGCTGCCCGGACTTAATGGATTAGAATTTACACGAGTTATCAGGAAAGATGAAAACACAAAAAATCTGCCGATTATTATGATTACAGCCAGGTCCGAAGAAATAGATGTGCTTCATGGACTTGAGCTGGGCGCGGATGATTATATTACTAAACCATTTCGTCCCAAAGAGGTGATAGCCCGTGTCAAAGCTTTATTGAGGCGCTACCTGCGAGATGAAGATAAGGTTTATGAATTGGGCGGTTTGAAGGTGAATTTTTCCAAACACGAGGTTATTGCAGAGGGTAAGTTTCTTGATTTAACCCCCAAAGAATTTCTCCTCCTCAAAGCGCTGATTGATGCAAAGGGGCGGGTACTATCCAGGGATAAACTTTTAGACAAGGTCTGGGGATTTGATTATTATGGCGATCCGAGAACTGTTGATGTGCACGTAAGACGATTGCGGAAGAAGCTGGATAAATGGGCTACCTATGTTGAAACGGTGAAGGGGTTCGGCTACCGCATCAAAGTGGAGAAGTAAAATGTTTAACAATTATAAATGGAATTTTGTATTTGTTGTTCTCCTGGTATCGTTGATCGGATTTATAATCTTTGATATTATAGTCGTTTACAGTATCCGCAGCCATTTGTTTCGTCAAACATTTGACGAGATGCATACAAAAACCAATTTGACGCTTGAATTGCTGGAAGAAAAACAGTTATTTCCTCTCTCTTCAAAAACAAAAGAATTAGATGAATTTATCTCCCGAATTAAAACGATTGCTAATTCAAGAGTAACGATAATTGATTCAAGCGGTCGGGTGCTGTCCGATTCTGACGTGGAAAGTTCAAAGGTTGTTTACCTGGATAATCATAAAAATCGACCTGAAGTGTTGGAAGCCAGCCAAAGTGGGTGGGGGCAGAGTTACCGGTTTAGCGATACGGTAAATCGCAAACTTTTTTATACAGCTTTTAAGATTCAATACAAAGGAAAAAACATTGGTTATTTGCGGCTTGCTCATTATGCTTTTTATTTTGAAGATTCAATGAAGAAAATCCTTGTTTTTATATTAGTAGCAAATTTTTTTGGGTTGGTAATTTTATTTTTTTCGGCAGCGTACGTGGGTTCTTATGTTACCTATCCAATTTTAAGAATTGTTAAAATCGCTCAGGAAATTTCCGGCGGTGACCTGGATCGCTCCTTTCCTATCAACCGCAAAGATGAAATCGGAGTTTTAAGCCAGATTTTAAATCAACTCACAGACCGGCTTAAAAATCAGATTGGACTCCTCTCCTCCGAAAGATCAAAGTTGGAAAATATTCTCACCAACCTAAATGTTGGTATCATTGCCATAGATGGTAATAGAATAATTTTGCACGCGAATCCTCAGTTTTGTTCAATATTAAGAAAAAGCGAAGAAGAGATAATAAATAAAAGGATAGATAAAGTTTTAGATTGGGAGTCCGTCTTAAATAAAATTGGCAGTACTTTGAGAAATGAGTGTCAGGAAACAGGGGAGTTTGTTTATTTTTTTGATTCAGCAAAAGTTTTTATAAATTACATCATATCACCCTATATCATTTCAAAAGAAAAAGAAATTGGCGCGCTAATTCAAATTCAGGATGTATCCGAATTAAAATATCTTGAAGCGATCCGCAAAAGTTTTGTTGCCAGCGCTTCTCATGAATTAAAAACGCCATTAACGGGTATTGTTGGTTATACAGAAACACTTTTGGGAGGATCAGTTCAGGAGCCAGAGGCGCGGAAACGTTTCCTGAATAGAATTTTAGCCCAGGCACGACGTCTTGAGTATTTGGTCTCTGATTTGTTACAGCTTTCTCAACTTGAACATGAATTTCCATTAGAGGTTAATAAAATAAATTTAAAAGTTTTTTTGCGGAAAATAATAGATGAATTTTCGGACAAGGCGAATCAGAAAAAGATTAGTTTAACGGTTGATCTATTTGATGAACAATTAATTGTCAAGGCTGACGAGGAACTACTCCATACGGTTTTTGAAAATTTAGTTGATAACGCGTTGAAATATACCCAGGAACATGGATTTGTAATAATAAAAGCGCTTCAATCTGAAAAAAGGCGGATAAAAATAGAAGTTCAGGACTCTGGTATTGGAATTGAAAAAAAATATCATGGGCGCATTTTCCAGAGATTTTATCGGGTTGATAAAGCGCGCTCGCGTGAATTGGGAGGAACAGGGCTGGGATTGGCAATTGTCAAACATATTATCGAAAGACATGGCAGTACGATTTTTGTTAAAAGCGAGCCTGGTCAAGGCAGCTGCTTTTATTTTGATTTGGAAAAAGCGTGAGTTTTGTTTTGATATTTATAGAATGATAATGCTGTATAAGTTGGAATTTAGGGGTTGTTGGAATGCTGGATTATTGAAGTAGTGAATTTTCTAAATCACCAACTCTCCATCAATCTAAAATTTTATTAATATTTTTACCCGGTACTCAATTTCCCATTAATGAAAACATTTTGTTTTTCTCTGTTTCTTTTTTTTTAATGTGCTGCGGCATGAAAAAGCATTTGGCATTTTTTTTGGTTATTCAGGATTTCGTAACATGTATGTAACATTGGAATGATATATTTTTATTTCGAATTTGAATCGATTTCAAATTCATATATCCAATGATGACATGTTAAGCCATCAAGTTACTAACATGATTTTTTACGTATAAATTCCTGGTATGACTAACGGAGAAATAAATGGTAAATACTGATAATTTCCTCTCTCAATATAAAGAAAAAAATATTTATTCTTTTGGTAAATTGTTATTACAAATATTTTCTTTGCTTGCGCTGCTGTATATTTTCATGCTAAGCATTACTTTAATGGGCTCTGCTTTTAAACTTTTTGGGAAAGATTTTGCAAACCAGCTTATTGCCACAACATCAAATCCATTTGTGGGGCTGGTGATTGGAATTCTCGCCACAAGTGTTATACAAAGTTCATCAACAACAACATCCATTGTAGTTGGCTTGGTCGGCGCCAGCGCGCTCTCTATAAATACTGCAATACCAATTATCATGGGCGCCAATATCGGAACATCGGTTACCAATACCCTTGTCTCTATTGGGCATATAGCGAGAAAGGATGAGTTTGAACGCGCGTTTTCTGCTTCTATTGTTCATGATTTTTTTAATTTGATAGCTGTATCAATTATTTTTCCGATTCAGTATTTTACAAATATTTTAGGCATTTCTGCAAATTTTCTGGCAGGAACATTCCAAAATATCGGCGGTTTAAAAGCAGTAAGTCCAATCAAGGTGATCACCAAGCCTGCTGTTCATTTGATAACTGAACTGACCGGAGAATCCGGTATTTTAGTTTTGATTATTTCCTTGATGTTGTTGTTTATTACCCTGCGGTATCTTGTAAAAGTGCTCAAATCTCTGGTGATCGGAAAAATAGAAAAATTTTTCGATAAAATTATTTTTCGAAACGCTTTGATGGGTTTGATATTTGGTTTGATTATTACAGCGCTTGTGCAGAGCAGTTCGATCACGACATCCTTAATTGTACCATTGGTTGGAGCGGGTATTCTAACCATTGAGCAGATATTTCCTTATACATTGGGCGCCAATATTGGAACAACGGTTACGGCAATGCTGGCGGCGATGGCTACAGGAAATATCGCGGCGATAACTGTCGCTTTTTCCCATTTGTCTTTTAATATAATTGGGACAGTGTTAATTTTTCCAATCCGGTTTATCCCGATTAGCCTGGCGAAATGGATGGCAAAACTATCGGTAAAAAATAAAATTTATCCAATCTTATATATTGTGATTGTATTTTTTCTATTTCCGTTTTTAATAATTTATTTTTTGAGGTGATCTTATGTTGAAAGAATTACAAAAAATATTCGGGCGAAAAGGTTTGATGGAACAGGCTTTGGATGATTCTGTGGAAATGTTGAAAGAAGACTGGGAAATGTTCAGAGAGTCTGTTAAATCTTTGCGTGAAAGTGAAACTGCCGAACTTAAAATAGATATTGAAGATAAAGATAGTAAAATTAATAAGTTTGAGCGTGATGTTCGAAAGAAAGTTTTAACGCATTTGGCTGTTAATGATGTTGGTGATTTAAATGTTGGATTAGTGTTGATAAGCATCGTAATTGATATTGAGCGCATTGGTGATTATACAAAAAATATTGTCGAATTGGCACAAAATCATCCCGGCAAGCTATATGTTAAAGAATGGGAAGATACGATAAAAGAGATCGAAGGGACAGTTTCCAAAAATTTTGGTGTTTTGATTCAGGCTTTCGAAGAATCTGACTCTGATTTGGCAAAGAAATTGATTGATGATCTTTGGAAAGTAAAAAACGAGTGTGACAATTGTATGTGGGTGTTGTTAAAGGATGGCGGAACTAAAGTTACAGTACCGGATGCTGTTGCTTTCGCGCTTTATATGAGATATCTAAAGCGCATATCATCCCATTTAATGAATGCAGCTTCCAGTATCATTGTTCCTTTTCATCGGATTGGCTACAGGGAAAAAAATAAAAATTAACAACAATTATTAGTATCCGATAATCAAAGAAGGGTGATAATGCCCTCATTCCTGACAAAGAGAAGCATGGTTCAGGAATCAACATTGTAAACTGGGATTTCCTGCATTTCAGGAATGACAATTTTTTGCATGGAGTTATCATTGTCATTAAACATTAAACGGATACAATTATTAATTGAATTTAAAAATAGAAAGCCTGGGTAAATAATCAGGCTTTTTTAATTAAAATTTTTTAACTCACAAACAAGGTTATTAAATAAAACAACCTTAGATGTTATCCGAATTTTTGAAACTTTTAGGATTTCAAAACATCAAATTAATAAGTTACTGTATATATTATTACTCATATCATTATCCAGTCAAATAAACGAGAAATATTTTTTTTGCGCGTAAATAGTTTTGCAACTGTGTTGCAGGATCAAGAAAAGAAAAAGTGACAATATTTGAAGAGATTTGATGAAAGGCTCGAACGATAAACGGATTGATGGCACTTTACGCGATCTGAAGATTCGTCCCACAAAAGTGCGGAAAGATGTTTTGGGATTATTTTCCAGGGTTGAATTTGCTTTGTCTCATGCTGATATTGAAAGACATATCAAGCAAAAATTTGACCGGGTGACAATTTATAGAACGCTTGAGATGTTTGAAAAAAGCGGCTTGATTCATAAAGTTATTGATGACACCGGAGTGACAAAATACGCTTCTCATGGATACGGTGGATGTGACGTTCACTTTCGCCATCATAAAACCAATCACTTACATTTTAAATGTACTGAATGCGGAAATATTTATTGCATGTGTTCGGTTGAAGTCCCGAAAATTGACTTCCCGATTGATTTTGAATTAAAAATATTAAAATTATCAGCAGAAGGAATATGCAAAAAATGTCTGTCAAAAGGTAATAAAACGACCTGATATTTAGTCGACAGAATATTGCTTAAAAACGATTCCTGATTTTTTTAGAGAGTATATCTGTTCAATGCTCAATGTGTGAATTAATTTGATAAAGAATAGCAATTGAAATATCCAGCATTTTTCAAATTAGAAAGTAAAAAAAATGAATAATAAAAATCTAACGATTAAAAACCTGGTAAAAGAAATATTTTTTCTTCCTGATGGAACAGAAATTAATATTAAAGAATTCCATGAAAATCATGATGGACATTTCCATGTGCAGACGCAACTGATTTTTCGCGGTGAAAAAGAACAGGAAAATATTTATATTATCAAGAAGCCGGTGAATGAAATAACAGCGAATGATATAAAACGCTTAAAAAAGGCAGTAAAGTTGGAAAAAAGAAAATTACATCCCGTGCTTGGACCTGTCTTTCGTTTTGCTGGCTGGTGGGTGGCTTTTACTGGCTTGTATTCCATGTTTGCGGTGTGCCCGTTTTGCGGACAGGCAGGATGTGTTGTTGGAGCGGGAAGCGCGGGAGTTGTCGGTGGCTTTTTTGCCTTGATCATGCAATATGGGAAAACAGCTTTGAGTTTCTTTAAGTCCAGGGTGCTAAATATTAAAACTTGAAATCCAAAAACCATTGGATCATATATCCAAACAAAGGAAGATTTATGCGTTTGAAGAGAAATTTTTATTTGAAAACGGACCCAGATAAAGCCAAAATAGCAGTCAGCATTTTGCCGTTAGCTGAATTTGTCGAAAAAATTGGTGGAGAGTTTGTTTCGATTACAGTGATGGTTCCTCCGGGTGCGTCGCCTCATGCATTTGAACCAAAACCATCCCAAATGGTTGAGTTAAGCAAGGCTGACATGTATGTCAAGGTTGGAACTCCCATAGAATTTGAATTGGCGTGGATGGAAAAAATAACCGGTATCAATAAAAATATGATGGTGGTGAATGCTTCAAAAGGGATTTCGTTGGAATCCACCGAGCTTAAACACGATCATGATGAATCTGATGATCATCATAATCATCACGTTGGTGGCTTGGATCCTCATACCTGGCTTTCCCCGAAAAACGCGATTATAATGGTGGAGAATATTTATGAAGGGTTGGTAAGTCTTTTCCCTGATAAACAAAAAACATTTGAAAAGAATAAAATTGACTATGTTAATGAATTAATAAATCTTGATAAAGAAATTAAAGAGAAATTAAGGAACAAAGAATCTCGCAAGTTTATGGTTTATCACCCTGCCTGGGGATATTTCGCGCGAGAATATCACCTGGAGCAAATTTCCATTGAAAACGAGGGGAAAGCCCCCACAGCCGCTGGAATTCAGCATCTCATTGAGCAGGCGAAAGAGAACAGCATCCGGATTATTTTTGCTTCTCCTCAATTTGACACAAATAACGCGGAACTTATCGCCCGTGAAATTGGTGGTAAAGTAATTCTTGTTTCTACATTGGAAAAAAACTATATTCAAAATGTCGAAAGATTGGCGCAATCTTTGTATGAGGCATTAGAGTAAACATGGACAAACAAACAATTATCCAGCTTAGTGATGTAAATTTTTCTTATGATTCGATTCCTGTATTAGAAGGGGTAGATTTAATCATTAAGCAAAATGATTTTCTCGGAATTATTGGTCCTAACGGTGGTGGTAAAACAACGCTGCTGAAACTTATTTTAGGTTTGATAACTCCTGATCGCGGTGAGATAAAAATTTTTGACAAACCTCCCAAAGAAAACCGTCATTATATCGGCTATGTACCGCAGCTTTTTAATTTTGATTTTGACTTCCCGGTCAATGTTTTTGACATCGTAATGATGGGCAGGTTGGGTAAAAAACGATTGGGCAGATCTTTCTTAAAAGAAGATTTTGAAATTTCTTTGCGGGCACTTAATAAAATTGGTATGGGTGATTTTCAGAATCATGAGATTGGAAAATTATCTGGTGGTCAGCGGCAACGCGTTTTTATCGCGCGTGCGTTAGCCGCACAGCCGAAAATATTGCTGCTCGATGAACCAGTCGCCAGTATTGATTCCAAGTGGCAGACTAATTTTTTTGAATTTCTTGCTGAATTAAATAAAGAGATAGCAATTGTTCTCGTTACACACGATGTGAGTGTTGTTTCTACTTATATCGATCAGATCGCTTGTGTTAATAGAA
>NBLI01000087.1 GCA_002084535.1 Candidatus Zhuqueibacterota bacterium 4572_119 | reverse complement strand
GGATTTTATTTTTCTTTTGGTCTGGCATTCATGGAATTGATAAAAAACTCACCGCAGAAGTTGGAGCTCGGCATAATACCGTTCGATTTATTCAATCAGAAATGGGGTTTGATTGGCGGTTCTCTTTCCCGTCAGTTTTTCAATCTTGTCGGAACTGCGGGGACGATCATATTTTTCCCCACGATTGTTTTTGTTACTTCAATATTCGCTTTTGATATTAAGTATGGCAAAGTGAAAATGAAATTAGAACGATTGATAAAAATCGCGTTTGCTCTGATTACTTTCAAATATGATCGCCGCATGTTTAAGAAGTCCAAACCTTTGCCAGAATTCAAGGAAATTTTGGCGTCAGGTAAGAAAAAGGAGAAAGAAGCTAAAAAGACACCGGCGATCAAAATTGGGTCAAGGGAACCTCAACCCGCGAGTCAACCTGATACTAAATTAGAAAAGAAAAAATCCCGGGCGGAAAAGAAGCGATTTTTTTCAGACAAGCACGCTGAACGAACCGCGGAACCGGCATCAAAGGAAAAGGAAGATGAGCAACCGTTAAAAGCAAATGTTGGGAAAGTTTATACTTTTCCGGATCCTTCATTGTTGGATGATCCACCTGCCACAGAGGAAGAAGTGTCCTGGGATGAGTTAATGACCAGCGCAAAAACGCTGGAAGATAAGCTGGCAGATTTTGGCATTGAAGGAAAAGTGGTTGAAATCAATCCAGGACCTGTGATTACTCGGTTTGAAATCGAGCCTGCTCCCGGAGTTAAAATCAGCCGTTTCACCAGCCTGTCAGATGATTTGGCAATGGTTATGCGTGCAAAAAGAATTCGCGTTGTCGCGCCAATTCCGGGAAAAGCCGCGATCGGAATTGAAATTCCAAATCGGAAACAGAGCACAGTTTTCTTAAAATCTGTTATAGATTCCGCGCATTTTCGTGCCAATGAGTCTCCTTTGACTATGGCGTTTGGTAAAACAATAGCCGGAGATATTTTTGTGGCTGATCTGGAAAGTATGCCTCATTTATTAATCGCGGGAGCCACAGGTTCTGGTAAAAGCGTTTGTTTGAATACAATTATTGCCAGTATGCTTTTTAAAGCAAGTCCCGACCAAATCCAGTTTGTAATGATCGACCCAAAAAGATTGGAGTTAAGTGTTTACTCAGCTCTCAAATATCATCATTTAACTTTTCGCGATGATATTGGAGAAGAGGTAGTAACCAACCCGGCGAGCGCGGTATCCATTTTGCGGAGCATGGAACTGGAGATGGAGCGGCGCTATGAACTTTTGGCAAAAGCGGGAGTTCGCAATATCATCGATTATAACAATTGGTTAAAAACCGCAGAACACGAAAATCCAGAAGATGAAAATAAATTCCAACCTTTAAAATACCTGGTATTAATAATCGACGAATTAGCTGATTTAATGCTCATCGCAGCGAGAGAAGTTGAAGAGCCGATTGCGCGTTTGACACAAATGTCAAGAGCGGTTGGGATCCATTTGATCGTGGCAACGCAGCGTCCTTCTGTTGATGTTATCACCGGCGTTATTAAGGCAAATTTTCCCGCCAGGATTGCCTTTCAGGTTGCATCAAAAACAGATTCCAGAACGATTCTGGATATGAATGGCGCGGAAAAATTACTTGGTAAAGGTGATATGCTATTTTTACCTCCGGCAAGCCCGGAACCCATTCGTATCCATACAGCTTATATTTCACATGAGGAAGTAAAACATATTATCGAAAATATTCGGCAGCAGCCGATTCAGGACCCGAAATTTCTGCTGCCAACAGAAAATGATGACATTGCCAGCCGTTCCGCAAGGTTTAGCAAAGATGATCAGGATGAACTGTTTAACGAGGCGCTGAAGTTGGTTGTCCGTCATCAGCAAGGATCTGTTTCGCTGTTGCAAAGAAGGTTGAAGGTAGGCTATGCCCGAGCCGCGCGCATGATTGATCAGTTAGAGGACGCCGGCTATGTTGGACCTTTTGACGGGAGCAAAGCGCGTGAGGTCTTAATCGATGAAGAAGAGTTGATGGATTTGGGTCTTTTCTAATTTTTATGTTTTTTGACAGGATTAAGAAATCAGATTTCGATTACCTGCACTTTTTAGCATAGTACTATTAAATTTAAAGGATTTACCTGGTTTTTTTTAAATCAATAAAGAGAGCAATTCCATAAAGTTGGTTAACCGTTGAAACGGTTTATAATATCTTGTTTTATATCGTTCAACAAAAAATTGAATCAACACCCATATTTATCCGGGTGATAACAGAAGAGAAAATAATTGATTAACTTTTTCAGCATTTTACATTTTTCTTATTCACTTTCCAAAATACCAACTTTTCGTAATTGTACTCATCAATAAAAGAAAATGATTCCTGCTTCAGTTTTGCATAAAGAAAGGAAATTAAAAATTTTAAAATATGGTTTTTAAGCCAGAAAAAAAAAGTTAATCGCTTTTATCCTGTAATCCAGTCAGTATGGTTTTTTGAATTTCAAAGCCCAAAAAATATACAATGATTACTGACTGAAACAATGATTTGAAAAACTATCTAAAAGAAACACGATATTGTTTGATTGAATAAAAATAAAATGAAGGGAAAATGATGAAAAAAGAGCTGATGAAAATTGCAGCGGGGGTCTTTTTTGTTTTGATACCAATGGTTTTAATTTCTTCTCCGCAAAACAAAGCTAATTCTATAATAAAGAAAGTACTTAAAAAATATAATGAAAGCGCTAATATTAAGGTGGATTTCAGTCAGGTATTTTTCTGGAAATTAACGGACAATAAAGTGGAACAGAACGGAACAATCTGGCTGGAGGGAAAAGAAAAATTTAAAATTCAAACAGAAAATCAAATTGTTGTTTCCAATGGGAAAACAGCCTGGACATATTCGCAATCAACAAACCAGGTAATTATCGATAATATTCAGAACACAGAAGATATCAATCTGCCCAAAGACATTTTGCTGAATTTCTCAGATTTGTACAATTCTGCTTTTTTAAAAGATGAAAAGCTTGAAGGAAAAATGCACCATCATATTGAATTGAATTCAAAAACAGGGGATGATTTTATAAAACAAATAAAATTATGGATCGATGTTAAAGCGCTGGTTGTCAAAAAGATAATTCAAACAGATATAAATGAAAACACTAACACTTATTTTTTGAAAAATATTGAATTTAACGTGGACTTACCAGTTGATTTTTTTGAATATAGTCCACCGGATTCCGCTGAAGTTATTGATATGAGATAGCATTAGCCACATTTTATTCAAATAAATAAAATCCAGGCAGGTAAATACCTGCCTTTTTTTATGGAAAACAATTCAAATTTAGCCATCAACTATAATTTTTAATATAATCCAAATTGATGTTACAAAAGAAATATATTGGCGGCAAGAACCTCATGGCATCATTTTTGTATTGATTTTTTAATCCAAAGATAATATTAATAAGGCTTTTAAATGGATTGAAATAATTGTAATTTAATCGAGTAAAATTTTTAGGATTATTTAATAATTGAATATGTGAGACAATAGAAAACGGGAGTTGGAAGGAGTGATTTATGTATCAGGAAAATGAACGTCAGAGTGGAATGAAAGATTATATTCGCGTGCTTTACCGGGGGAAGTGGATAATCATCATTTCATTTCTAACTGTTGTTACTTTTGTATCATATTATACTTTTACAGAAACACCGATCTACAGGTCAACAGTGAAAGTGATGGTAAAAGATAATGGCGGCGTGCAAAAAACCTTATTTAATGTTACTGATTTTATGGAGAAAGAAAAGAAAATCAATAATCAGGTTGAAATATTAAACAGCCGCACAATTGCTGAAAATGTCGCTAATAAACTGATAAACTCCACATACGCGAATAATCTCATTATTTTGGGTAACACACCGGATAATGGGAAGAAAAAATTTGGGTTGAAAAAGAAATTAAAAAAAATCGTCAAATCGGTATTTGTTAATGAAGAAGAAGTAACCATTCCTGAAAGTGAAATAAAAGAGGCTTTGTTTAACAGGGTTGTCGGAGAGATAAGAAGAAATCTCAAAATTGAGCCAATCAGGAATACAGACATGATTTTAATCAGCATGACTGCTGAATCTCCAACCGAAGCCGCCTACCTTGCCAATACTGTCGCGGTTGCGTATAAAGAGCAGAATCAATTTGAAAGCCAGGAAGAAGTACGAAAAGTAAAAGATTTTTTAAAGGATCAATTGAATAATTTTCAATCCCAATTAGAGAAATCTGAACAGGCTTTAAAAGAGTATAAAGAAAAAGAAAAAGTGGTAGCTCTGCCCCAGGAAATCGATGAAATGGTCAGCAAACTGGCTGAATTTGAATCACTATATCATGGAGCTAAACTCGAACTAAACGCAAATAAAGAGCGCCTGGTTTATATTGATGAACAATTAGATAAAAATAAAAAAAATATTAATATGGAGAATATTTTAAACGCACCATTCCTTGACCAATTGAGCCAACAGATGGCGGAACTGGAAACAAAAAGAGCGAACTATATCGCAGGGCTAATGGATGAAGGCGTCTATGATCCAAATGGTCAGGATCCAATGCTTCGCAGATATGAAGAAAGAACAAAGATGTTGGAGGAAAAGTACAAATCAGAAATTACACAATTAGCCGCTGCTGAGACGATTGATCCTATCGCGCTATCAGAAGCACTTCTGCAAAGAAAACTGGAAGTAGAGGCAACTATTCAATCGTTATTGCCTCAGGTTGAGGCTTTGAAGAAAATTGTCGCGCAATATAACTTACAATTAGAGAAAATACCGGAACGTGGTTTGAAGCTGGCAAGACTGAAACGAGCGGCAATGCTTGACGAAAAGATTACTTTGATGATGAGCGAAAAGTATGAAGAAACAAGAATTACAGAGGTTGGGCAATTGGGTAGTGTGAGGATTATTGACGCGGCACAGCCTAACATAATTCCGATTCGCCCTCAAATAAAAATGAACATTATCCTCGGGATTATTGTTGGACTTGGATTGGGTATTGGTATCAGCTTTTTATTGGATTATTTTGATAATTCAGTGAGGTCAGCAGATGAAATAGAAAAAATGGGTATTTCGCTGCTGGGTTCTATTCCGGTGATCAGCCTTGATGAAGCTGTAAAGAAAATCGGGAAGAATGGAAATAATAGGTTTAAGAAAAATATAAATACAAATGAAGTACGTACGATCGCTGGCAGGCTAATTACGCATTTCGCGCCAAAGTCACCGATTTCAGAAGCTTACAGGAGCTTGCGAACCAGTATCCAATATTCTCAGGCGGATAAGACGATTAAGTCAATTGTTTTTACAAGCCCGGGGCCAAAAGAGGGTAAATCCACGACGGTTGTAAACCTGGCAATCGCAATCGCCCAAATGGGAACTAATGTACTATTGGTGGATACCGATCTGAGAAGACCTGTAATTCATTCGATCTTTAATTTAAATCGAAATAAGGGGCTTTCAAATTGTTTGGTGGGAAAAACTTCGATTGAGGAGGCAATTAGCAAAACGGACATTGACAATCTGTGTGTTATACCAAGCGGTACGCTGCCACCAAATCCGTCAGAACTTCTTGGTTCAACTAAAATGAAAAAATTTATTAGCGAATTGGAAGAGCGATTCGACCTGGTATTATTTGATAGTCCACCAATTATGGCTGTTACAGATGCCGCGGTTTTGAGCTCTGAGGTTGATGGCGTGGTAATGGTTGTAAAGGAAGGTCAAACAAATCGAGACGCAGTTATGAGATGTTATAATATTTTGAAGTCGGTCCCGAATCAATTATTAGGCGCGGTTATGAACGGAATAAATGTAAATGGATTTAGTGATTATTACTATTACTATCAATACCATTATTATGGAAAAGAGGATAAAAAGAAGAAAAGAATTTTCAGAAGAGAGAAAGTATAAGGAAATAAATTTTGGCAGAGCGCAATAAAGTTTTTTCATAAAAAATAGCAGTCAACTGTCCAAAATAATATTTGGACTGATATATTTTTATTTGGAAAGATCGTCGGCAATAAAATGATAATAATAGTTATCTTGAAAGAAAGCTCCATTATAGAAAATCACTTGTTAATTTGAAGGAAAAATGATGAATTTTTAGACATATTTATTGACTTTGTCCCGAAATATTTTTAACTTGTATACAAGTTAAAAGTTAATAACAAACTTAAATAATGGAGCAATACTTATTGTGTTAATAAAAATGGGTTTAATTAAACATTAATTTATATTATTTATGAACAAGTAGTAGGTGGTATGATGATGAAAGAAGCAAATGAAAGCTTTCCGCGAAATACATTGCGGCAAGCTGAGCTGGCATTGCAGGGGTGGAAAGATTTAAAAGGCGATTTGTTGGTTCCGAATATGGAAATCGCCGAGTTTCAAAAAAAGATCGCTCACGCGACCGAAAAGGTTGATCTGGCTGAGAGATTAAAGATTGAACGAAGTGAGGCGGTGAAGGTCAGAAATGAAAGTTTAAAAGTTGTTTGGGATTTAACAAAAAGAGTTCGAAACGCTGCCAAAGCAACTTTCGGTGACAGTTCAGAAAAAATTGAAAAATTCGGTGGAAAGTCTTCCCGAAAACGTACAAAACGAA